>PFHP01000035.1 GCA_002782365.1 Candidatus Kuenenbacteria bacterium CG_4_8_14_3_um_filter_39_15
CAAGCTGTTCAGCAGTCAGTTCGCGTTCGCCAATATCGCCCAGATGAGTGACGGTAATGCCTTCAGTAGAAATCACATAAATTGTGTTTTGACCCCGTTGAGCCCCGTGTTCATTGTCATGATATGAGGGAATGCCATAGATAAAAATGCCTTTAAATTCATATTCGCCAGGACCCTTAATAATAAAAGGATCAGGGGTATTGCTGGTACCCTTGACTGATTGACAGTCATTATGGTCTTCATGGTTGTGGCTAACAGTGATAATATCGGCTGAAAGTTTCGGTTTCTTCAAGCCGTATTTATTAGCATAGGGGTCAGTAACAAGAATCACATCACCGTTAGTTGATTTGCTGGTGATTTTAAAGCATGATTGGCCGAACCATTGGATCTGCATAAAAATAGTTAGTAAACTAATAATTTTTTATAATAAATTTGAGTTTATTTTTACCCTGATTCCAGTTAAATATTACCAATTTAAAGAGGGGTTGTCAAATAATAAAAGGTGCGCTATAATGGATTTAATTAAAGATTAATCATGCATTATATGCCTTAAATGCGTGATGATCAATTATTAATTAATTCAAGGCAAAAATACCTATTTTTAAGTATTTTTGTCCCGCAGTCGCGGGATTATTTAATAGGTATTAATCAAAACAACGATTATGAACAAGACAACAAATAAAACAGCCAGCAAAGCTAAAACAAATGAAATGGAAAAAATGCTCAATTCCGCTGATAGTCCTGGCTTGCCTAAAACAGGTGATATGGTGGAAGGCGTGGTGATTTATGTGGGGCGCAATGAGGTTTTGGTAGATCTAGACGGTTTAATGACTGGGCTTATTCGCGGCCACGAATCTTATGACGAGTCGGGAGAATACACTAATTTGAAGGTAGGAGATAAAATTTATGCCACGGTGGTGGAAACGGAAAATGAAAAAGGATTAGTTGAGCTTTCTATCCGCCAGGCAGGGCATAAGAAAGCCTGGGACAAATTACACCAAATAAAAGTAGCCGGCGAGATTATTGAGGTGAGCGTATTTGATGCTAATAAAGGCGGATTAATGGTTAAACTTGATCAGGTGCTTGGTTTTTTGCCGGTCTCGCAGCTCTCGCCTGAGAATTATCCCAGGGTGGTTGGCGGCAATAAGACAAAAATTTTAGAAAAGTTAAAATCATTGGTTGGCCGTAAACTAAAAGTCCAGGTGATTGATGTCAATGATGAGGAGGGGACGTTGATTGTCTCGGAGAAAGCCACTGAACGGGAAGAAAGAAAAAAAATATTAGAGCAGTATAAAAAAGGAGACGTGGTGACCGGCGTGGTGACCGGCGTGGTTGACTTTGGAGCGTTTATGGAATTTGGCGAAGGGCTGGAAGGATTAATTCATATATCTGAAATTGGCTGGCAAAGGATTGATGATCCAAGAGATATGGTTAAAGAAGGCCAGAAGATTAAAGCGCAAATTATTGATATCAGTGCCAATAAGGTTTCTTTGTCGCTCAAAAGACTGACTAAGGATCCTTGGGAAGCGATTAAGGATAAATATAAAGTCGGGGACAAAGTCAAGGGTAAGGTAATTAAGTCTCATAAGCTCGGGGCTTTTGTGGAGATTGAACAGGATATTCAGGGTCTGGCCAGAGTGATTAAAAATGATCAGGGGGAAAACAGTAAGACTTTAGAGATCGGCAAAGCATATAATTTTTTAATTACTAATTTTGAACCAATTGACCATAAATTGGGGCTGGATTTAGCTGGTTAATTATTAGTTTTATTGGTATAATATTAGTTTTATTGGTATAATAATAGCATGAAGAATATTTCTAAAACTTTTCTATTTTTTTTCATTATTATGCTGATTATGGCAGGGTTTTTGTCATTATTTGAAAACGGTCAGAAGAAAGTTGAAGAGGTGAGTTTGGGGACAGTGGCAGAAAAGGTGAAAGCGGGTCAGGTAGAGACAATTGAAGTCAGAAGTAATAGTATAAAAATAATAACCAAAGATGGTCAGGAGTTGCAAAGCTATAAAGAGGCGGTTGAGTCAATTAACGAAGCTTTGATTAATTATGGCGTGAGCGAGGAAGAGTTGAGGCTGGCCAATGTCGTGATTAAAACTGAAACCGGTTTAAATTATTGGCTGGGAGTAATTCTGCCATTTGCCTTGCCGTTGCTTTTGGTGGTGGCTTTTGTCTGGTTTTTATTGCGCTCGGTGCAGGGGGTGAACAAGCGGGCTATGTCATTTGGGCAGAGCAATGCCAGGGATGAAAAGCCGGAAGATAAAAAAAAGCATAAGGTAAAATTCGTTGATGTGGCCGGAGCCAAAGAAGCCAAAAATGAGCTGGAAGAAATTGTCCAATTCTTAAAACACCCTAAAAAGTTTATTAATCTGGGGGCTAAAATTCCCAAAGGCGTGCTGTTAATCGGCCCGCCTGGCTGCGGTAAAACATTATTAGCCAGGGCAGTTGCCGGCGAAGCAGGCGTGCCATTTTTTTATGTGTCCGGGTCTGAATTTGTAGAGATGTTTGTCGGCGTGGGGGCGAGCCGGGTGCGCAGCCTCTTTCAAAAAGCGAAAAAAAATGCTCCCTGTATTGTTTTTTTAGATGAGTTGGACGCAGTCGGCAGAAGACGGGGGGCAGGAATCGGCGGCAGCCATGATGAGCGAGAACAGACTCTGAACCAAATTTTAGTGGAGATGGATGGCTTTGAGCCGAATGAGGGCATTATTACTTTGGCGGCGACTAATCGGTCTGATGTGTTGGATCCGGCGTTACTGCGACCAGGCAGGTTTGACCGCCGGGTGGTGGTTGATTTACCTGATTTAAAAGATAGAGAAGAAATTTTGAAGATTCATACTCAAGGTAAAATATTAGACAGTCAAATTAATTTACATACTTTAGCGGCTAGAACTCCCGGATTTTCCGGAGCGGATTTGGCCAATCTGCTAAATGAAGCAGCCATTTTAGCAGCTAAGCATAATAAGCAGCAGATAGATATGGAAGATGTCCTGGAAAGTATTGATAAAGTGATGATTGGGCCGGCTAGAAAATCAAGAATGCTCTCTGAAAAGGAAAAGCAGATTACGGCTTATCATGAAGCAGGTCACGCGCTGACGGCGCATATGTTGCCCAAGGCCGATCCAGTTCATAAGGTGTCAATAATTTCACGCGGCCAAGCAGGAGGCTATACTATTAAATTGCCCACTGAAGACAAACATATGTATAGCCGTTCGGAGTTTCTGGATAATATGGCAGTATTTTTAGGGGGTTATGCTGCCGAGAAATTAATTTTTGGCGAGATAACAACCGGGGCGACATCTGACTTGCGCCAAGCAACTGAAATGGCTAAGCAGCTGGTCACGCAATATGGTATGAGTAAGTCTTTGGCGCCGAGAACTTTTGGCGAGCGGGAAGAAATGATATTTTTGGGACGGGAAATCAGCGAGCAAAAAGATTATTCTGAAAAAACGCAAGAGAAGATTGATAAAGAAGTGAGCGATTATCTCCAAGGGGCTTATGAAACAGCCTTGGCTATTTTAGAAAAGAACAAGGAAAAACTTAATCAGATAACCAAGGCATTATTGGAAAAGGAGGTTTTAGAAAGGGAAGAGTTTGAAAAGATAGTGGGAGAAAAACCCAAAGGAAAAAATTCAAATTAAAAGGTATCTGACATTTGGACTTTTCAAATTTAATATTTTGTTTTGTTATTTCTATATCTATGATATAATTATTATAGATAAATTAAAGTTAAATATATGCCAGGAAAAGAAACTTTTAATAAAGTCGAACCAACTTCTAAGGAGAAAATTGAGTCTCCTATTCCGGCTAGCTCTGAAATCAATCCAGAAGTTGAAAAAAAAATGACTGATAAAACCAAAGAAACTGCCGAGACTTTAACTCCGGAAAGCCGAAGGTTTCTTGGCGGCCTTTACGAAAAAATTAAATCATCAGATATTGTTAAAAATATTGTTGATAGACACGAAGTACATAAAAATAATAAATTAGAAAATAGGGCCAATGCCAAGATTGGCGAGCTAGAAAGAAAAAAAGCAATGGAAATAAAAGGAGTCCAAGATATAAAAAATGCCCAAAAAGAATCGCAAGGAAGTTCAAAAAAAATTGAGGAGATTTATAAATCTATGGGCAAAGAAATGGAGCAGGCAGAAAAAGATAAGTTTAAAAGTGAGATTGAAACACATCAAAAACTTATAGATGAACGAGAAGGTGGGGCGCAAAGGATTGAATGCAAAATCACAGATGCAACAGATAAATTAGAAGATTATAAAAATAAAGCTGAAGCAGCCCGTGGTCATCTTGCCGGGCGTTTGACAGCTAAAATGGAAACTAATAATCAGGCGCTTCAAGAATTTGATGGACAACGTAGCGAAATCAATAAAAATATTAACGATAACCAGACGCAAATTAAAGAACTTGATAAGTATGAGGCGGGATTTAAGAATCTTTTAAGCGAGGGTGTTCAAGGGGCGGCGGCGGAAATAGCCAAGAAGAATCTGGCAGAAATAAAAGCAAAAAAGGCAGAACATATAAAAAATGTGAAAAATTTAGAATCAAATCAAAATAAAATTGATAAAAAAATTGATGGTTTAAAAGAAAAGAATAATAAACTGCAAGAACAACATGATAAAATATATCCAGCCAAAGAAAAAACGACCCAAAAACAGGCTGGTGAAAAGCCAGAGAATTATAAAATTGACCAGGGTAAAGTTACTCTTAATTTTGGGGGTGGCAAAGAAATGTTTCTAGACAGTAAGGGCAATATAACCACAATAGGGTCTGATGGTGCACAATCAACATTGGCTTTAGATAAAATTACTAATGAGGCATTGGCTAAATTTAAGGCGGTCTCGTCAGAAGAATTAGAAAGCGTGGGCATACCGCCAGAGATTATTGAACGTATACAAAACATCAAACCAGAGGCAGGTGAGAAAAAAGAATTTATTGCTGGCAACCTCGTGGCGGAGTGGAATAAATATGTAAAAATATTTAAGCTGTCAGAACTGCAGGTATCACTTGATAAGAATAGTGATCCAGGACAAGAGTTTGGGGATAAAACTCTGGCGAAAGAATTTCTTCTAAATCTTATTGCTAAAAAAGCCAAGGTGAGCAAAGATAAGCTAAAGAGCCCTATTACTAGTAAAGTTATAAATTTTTTTAATAAACAAACTGCATAAATAAAAAAATTTTATGGATCAAGATCAAAAAACACAACTATTATTAAGCCAAACGCAAGCAGCGCTTAGGCATTCTGATCAGGCAATAAAAAATAGTCAAACCACCTTGGCTAAATTAGATGATGAGTTGAAAAAAATTGAGGATAAGAATAATAAGGCTCAAGCTGTTATTGACCAAGAAATTGTTAATATCATTCAGGATATGGATGAGGCGACTGTTCAGTTTGTCAAAGACACTGAATAATATTTTTTTAACTTAAATTATTGCGACCGTGTTATATCTATGATATAATTATTATAGATAAATTAAAGTTAAATATATGCAGTTATATAGACCCATGCTCAAAAATGCCCTGTCAATTACCTGGCGCTATAAATATCTGTGGTTTTTTGGGCTTTTCGCAGCGTTGCTTGGTAATGGCGGGGCTTTTAATTACGGCATTAAAAATTTTTCCAAAGTTGAATCACAGGGCGTGTGGCTGACTAATCTGTCAGAGTCTTTGAAAAGCTGGAAATTTGGATTTGGCAAGATTGATTGGTATGGGATTTTTACTAATTTTGATTTGTGGGGCGCAGTCTTGTTTTTATTAGTGATAGTCGTAGGGTTGTTTTTACTCTGGCTGTCAATAGCTTCACAGGGCGCCTTGGTTTATGGCATCAAAGCTGCCAAAACGCAGTTCTTTAATGAAGCTCTGCGCCATGGTTCAAAAAAGTTTTGGCCGTTGTTGCTGGTAAACATTATTTTGGCGGTGGCAATTGCCGTGCTTATGGCCATTTTTAATTTGCCCTTTGTAATTTTATATTTAAATACTGGCGGTAACGTCCTCTGGCAGACGGTGATCGTGATTTTGTCATTTATTGTCTGGGTGCCCGTCACCATTATTTTCTATCTCATTGCCCAATATGCAGTGATTTATATTGTTAACTATGATAAGCACATAGCGCAGGCGATTAAAGATGCCTGGCTGCTCTTTGCCAAAAACTGGATCGTGTCGCTAGAGGCTGGTTTTTTACTTTTGCTCATCAATATTATTACCAGCATATTATTAGTGGCGGTAGTGATAGTTTTAGCTTTGCCGTTTGTGATGCTCGGCCTGCTGGCGAGTGCTCTGGCTAGCAACGGATTTCTGTGGTTTGTCATCATACTTGGCATACTAACTTTTATCGCGCTTTTGTTTTTATACGGCGCGGCCTGGAATGTGTTTCAGGTATCAGTTTGGATACAGCTTTTTGAAAGGATTACCGGGGGAGTGGTTTATAGCAAAATTTTGCGTTGGGCAGTGGCTTTGACAGGTGGCAAATCAGCCCAAAGCGGATCTCTATCTGACGAGCAAGAGAAGAAATAGTTTCACAATAATCAGGTATTCATATAATTTTTGAACTCCGATTTAATCGGAGTTTTTAGTTGATTTTTAGCTGGGGGAATGGTAGGATAATGATATAATAATGGTGGGATGCCGGAGTGGTCGAACGGGGCGGTTTCGAAAACCGCTGTCTCACTTTTGCGGGACCGGGGGTTCGAATCCCTCTCCCACCGATTTTAAAAACCATATTTGACAAATTATGCAACTACCCAAAAAAGCGATTATTACCGTGGCCGGGACAGGGACAAGGTTTTTGCCAGCCACTAAAGCAGTACCCAAAGAGATGCTGCCGATTATTAATAAGCCGATTGTCCAGTATGATGTTGAGGAAGTAGTCAGCGCCGGTGTCAAAGAAGTCATTTTAGTGATACAGGAAAATGCCTTGGCGACTAAAAATCATTTTAGCGACTATAATAAAATTTTGGAAAGCATGTTAAAGCGGGGCGGTAAAAGAGAGATGCTCAAGATGATCAGGGATATTTCCCGGCTGGCAAAATTTAGCTATGTCTCCCAAAAAAAAAGCATGGGCTATGGCCCGGCAGTGCCTTTGATGGCGGCTAAAAATTTGATAAAAAATGAGCCATTTTTATATTTATATGGCGACGATCTGACAATCGCCAAGGTCCCATTTTGCAGGCAGTTGATAGATGCCTACAAAAAAAATCCTGATGTCGCAGGAGTTATTGGCGTGCAAAGAGTGCCGCCAAAAGAGGTGGTTAGATATGGCATAGTGAAATTAAAAAAAGGCACTAAAAATGTGCTTGAGTCAACAGTTGAAAAACCTTTAATTAAAGATGCGCCGTCCGATCTGGCAATTTTCGGCCGGTTTTTATTTACCCCAAAAATTATTCCCATCATTGAAAATCTAAAACATGGTAAAAATGGGGAATTATGGTTAACTGACGCGATTGACCAGCTGGCACGACAGGCAAAAGTGCTGGTGTGTGAAATTAAGGGTCAATGGCTGACAACTGGCGATCCTTTGAATTATTTAAAGGCAACGGTTGAGTTTGTCTGGCAACGCGATGATTTGCGGCAGGAATTTAAAAAATATATTGTGGAGAAGTTGAAAAAATAGTATAATATAAATAGGAATAAAATTTTAATGCTTTTATGCGGATAAAATTGGTCAAATTTAAATTAATAGTTATTTTGCTAGTCTTCATGCTTTTAGCCACTGGTTGCGGTTTAAAGCAGGGCGATACTCAAGCAATGAGTGAATTGAAAACGCCAATTACGATTAGATATTGGCGGGTTTTTGACGGGCCAGATGCCTTTCAGGAAGTTATTAATGCTTACAAACAAGCGCATCCGAATGTCAATATTGAATACAGAAAATTACGTTATGATGAATACGAACAGGCGCTTTTGGAAGCTTGGGCAGAGGACAGGGGGCCTGATATTTTTACTGTTCACAACAGCTGGCTGGCCAAGTATGAAAGCAAAATTTTAGCCATGCCGGAAACCGTCAAATTGCCGTATGCGGTGCAGAGGAATAGCAGGACAGGAGATGTTGAAAAAGCTCTTTACCAGCAAGTTAATCTCTGGACGCCCATTGACATTCGTAATAATTTTGCCGAGGTGGTTTATCAGGATGTAGTCAGGGATAATAAAATATGGGGATTGCCATTGTCAGTTGACAGCTTGGCTTTATTTTATAACCGAACTCTTTTAGACAATGCTTTAATTACTAAAGTGCCCAGCACATGGTTAGCGGTTAAAGAAGCGGTCAAAAAATTGACTTTACAGGACGAAGCTGGCAATATCCAACAATCCGGGATTGCCTTGGGCACGGCTGATAATATTAACCGCGCTTTTGACATAGTTTCCTTGTTAATGATGCAAAATGGGACGCAAATGACGGACGATACTGGCAGTCAGGCGACTTTTCATCAGCCAAGCCCGTATTCTGCTGACAAAAGTTTTAAGCCCGGCATGGAGGCATTGCGTTTTTATACGGATTTTGCCCTGCCCTCAAAAGAGGTTTATAATTGGAGTGAGGAGATGCCAGAAGCAACGGATTCATTTGTCCGTGGCAAGCTAGGGATGATGCTCGGCTATGCCTATCAATTGCCTTTAATCCGCACGCAAGGAGTAAAACTAAATATTGGCGTGGCTGAAGCGCCGCACATTAACAGCGATGGCACAGATGCTTTGGGCGCCAAAGTAAACATAGCCAGTTATTGGGTGGAAACAGTGTCAGCCAAGACCAAATATGCCAATTATGCCTGGGATTTTTTACAGTTTGCCAGCAGTAAGGAGCAGGTGATAAAATATCTGGCTGTTGCAAAAAAACCGGCTGCGCTTAGAAATTTAATCAGTGCCCAGTTGAACCAGCCCGATGTTAAGCCTTTTGCCAACCAAGTCCTGACTGCCCAGAGCTGGTATCGGGGCAGGAATCCTTTGGCCGCCGAAGAAATTTTTCGGCAAATGATTCAAGCAGTTTTAGCTGGTTCCAACACAGCCGAAGAGGCGATTGGTTTTGGGGCTAAGAAAATTAATCAGACGTTTTAGTCCCCCTCCCTGGCCCTCCCCCGCTTATGCGGGAGAGGG
>PFHP01000050.1 GCA_002782365.1 Candidatus Kuenenbacteria bacterium CG_4_8_14_3_um_filter_39_15
AGAGCCGCCTTTGGCGACGATGAGAGATTTGTTAAGTTTTGGGGAGGATATTTAGAGAAGAATACCCCTCTGTCCCCGATTTACATCGGGGACACCTCCCCTAAATTAGGGGAGGAGGATGTGGTTGCGCGTTTTGAAAATGATCCAGCCGGGGCGAAGTTTTTGGCCATGTTCTTTAAATATATTTTAGAGCAGCGGCTGAAGCTGTCAGCAGAACAGGCGGTAATGATGGGTGTGATAGTGAGTAATCTGGCAAGGAGAGCCGGTGAGCTGGAATACCAGGAGATGGCGTATGGTGATATGGAGACTCAAAAATTCCGGTGGAATTTTTGAGGAGTTTAAGTGGAATTGCTAGATAATTTCCAAGATACAAGATACAAGAAACAAATAAATTTCAATTTTCAAAAACCAAATTTCTATAGATTATTTAAAGTTTGTAATTCATGGGGTCTAAAAAATTATTAACCACAACTAAATTAGCCGTATTCAGGGGCAAAAAAGTGAGGAGGACTATTCAAAATAATGAATGGTGGTTTTCGGTTATTGATATAATAGAGGCATTGACAGATAGTATAGATCCAAATGATTATTGGTATCGGCTTAAAAAAAGAGAGGCAGAGACAAGTGGAGTTCAGTTATCGACATTTTGTCGACAACTGAAATTAGAATCATCGGATGGCAAGAAATATTTGACTGATTGTGCTAATACAGAAGATATTTTTAGAATCATTCAGTCTATTCCATCACCCAAAGCAGAACCATTTAAGCGCTGGCTTGCCAGAGTCGGCTATGAGCGTATAAAAGAAATTGAAGATCCAGAGTTAGCCACCAAGAGAACTAGGGCACTATACAAAGCCAAGGGCTATTCTGATTCATGGATAGCCAAGAGGATGCGGGGGATTGAAGTTAGGGAGACATTAACAGATGAATGGGATAAAAGAGGCATAAAAGAGCAAAGAGAATACGAAATTTTGACGGCTGAAATTTCTAAAGCTACTTTTGATATGACGCCAAGTCAGTATAAAAAGTTTAAGAATTTGAAGAGAGAAAATTTGAGGGATCACCTGGATGATTTGGAATTAATTTTTACTATGTTAGGAGAAGCGTCAACTACTGAAATTGCCAGAGTTAAAGATACCAGAGGTTTTCCGGAAAATAAAAGCGCTGCTCAAAAAGGCGGTAAAATAGCTGGTGATGCCAGAAGAAAATTGGAAAAAGAAACTGGTAAGAGGGTGTCTAATAAAAGGAATTATTTAAAGACACCACCGAGCAGAAAGCTGATGATGTGAATTGTTTTAGTTAAGAATTAATTTATTAATTTTAGAGTGAGTTTATTATTTTGCGGTAATTTGTTATAATACATTAAAGATTATTTTTCATGCCGGGCAATGTTTTACAAGACGAAATAGTAGTCAAAACCAAGGAGGGTGTTTTTAAATTATTAAAAAACGGGCGGCTGGTTGATCTGCCGAGCGAGGCATTAATGGCGCCGGCGGATGATTTAACAACGCAGGAGATGGCAGAAGAAGTTGCCAAGATGAGCGAGGCGCTGAAAGAGAAACCAGCGGCAAATTTTTATTTTGATGTTAATGACGAGCATGAGGCAAGGCGCTTAACCAGTAAAAATGAAGAGGACAAAAACAGGGCGATCAAACAGCATATTAAAAAGATCGTGGATGAAATTTTGAAACAGCTAAATTTGGCAGGCGGGGCGATGCTGATGACCCAGCTACAAAATATTATTATCTCCAGGCTAAAAGACGTCAGGAGTTTGGCTGAAACAAGGGAGACCCTTTTAAGACAAGGTTTGGCTACAGATGAGGCGAGTGAACTTATAAATTTAATAGAACAAAAAAGGGCTCAAGTGGAAGAGCTGATAAAAACTGGTAAAATACCAATAGTAGCCGAAGCGTCAAAAGATGAAAGCATTGAACCGTCTAAACAGGTTTCTTTAGTGGTTGATACTAGGGCAGAAGAAGTAAAAAAGGACAGGCTAAAAGAAAAAAAGATGGCAGTGGAAAAAAAGTTGGATATGCAGGGAGTAAAATATGACCAGGGGCATCAGGCAGTGGCCGGTGAAGAAATTGCCCATCATATCACGGTCGGTCCGGTAGATGAGATTAGACAGCTTTCGCTTAAGGAGTTTAGAAGATTGGGCGCTAATCCCAGAGAAGCGGCAGAAAGGCTGTTAGAAAAGATTGGGCTTTTAGAAGATGAGTCATTGATAAAAAAAGCAGCAGGCATAAAAGCTTGGCATGAATCAGAGGTTTATCAGGCGTATCTTTCAATCGGGGCGGTTAGTATGAGCCAAAAAAAGCCGGTGGAACAGGTGATTCGCGAATTTAGAGCGGCCGACAAGCCGTATTTAGCGCCAGAAGAGTTTAATGTCGTGGCGGATTTGAATAGGAAATTGTTATATTAATTTTAAATTTTAAATTCTAAATTTTAAAACAATTTTAAATGCTTTAATTTTTAATTTTAAAACATCAGTAAATTAATCGGTTTTAAAATTAAGACATTTAAAATTAGATATTATTTTAAAATTTAAAATTTGTTATTTAAAATTTTTTAAGATTTTATGGATCATTTTGTAGCGCCACAATTTATTGATGTGGAAGACAGGATTATCGGGCCGATAACCACGCGCCAATTTATTATTATGGTTATCGGCGGCGTAGTGATTTTTGCTGCTTATAAGATTCTTGATACCGCTGGATTTATACTGCTGGCTTTAATCACTGCCTTGGCGGTTATTGTTTTTGGTTTTGTGAAAATTAATGGCAGGAGATTCCATGAATTTGTGGGCAGTATAGTGGAAGCGATAAAGAGGCCAAAAGTTAGAGTCTGGTATAAATATGTGCCAATCAGCGAAGTTATGGCAGACGGCAGAAATAAGCCGCTTGATACAATTAAAACTGATTTTGTGCCAAGGCAGTCAATCCAACCAAAAAAATTGAGAGATTTGGCATTAATTGTGGATACTGGCGGAAGATATCAGGGATAACAATTTTAAATTTTAAAATCCAAATTTTAAAACAATTTTAAATGCTTTAATTTTAAAACATCAGTAAATTAATCGGTTTTAAAATTAAGACATTAAAAATTAGATATTATTTTAAAATTTAAAATTTAGGCTTATTTTAAAATTTAGAATTTAAAATTGTTATTTATGCCGGCAAATAAAAAGCAAAAAACAAAAGTTGCCACCCAGCAGTATATTGATATTGCTGAAATTCATGATAATACGGTGATTCTTAAAGACAATACTTTAGTGGCTGTGCTTTTGGTGTCGTCAATAAATTTTGCTTTGAAATCAGAAGAAGAGCAGAATGCCATTATCCAAGGTTATATTTCTTTTATTAATTCATTGGGTTTTACCATTCAAATAGTAATTCAATCAAGAAGGCTGAATATTGACAATTATTTAGAGCAGTTAAAAATAAAAGAGCGCGAGCAAACTAATGAACTCTTAAAGATCCAGATTAAGGAATACGGCGATTACGTGGGGGAACTGGTGAAGTTGGGGGATATTATGTCAAAAAGGTTTTATGTGGTTATCCCTTATAACCCGCAGGAAGGCACAAAACAGCAGGGGCTTTTTGGGCGCATGTTTAATTCTTTTAAAGTGGTTAAACTGGTGAGCATCAAGAAGGAAAAATTTGCCAAATACAGGGCAGAACTTGAGAGGCGGCTGAATGCCGTGCAAAGCGGGCTGTCTTCCATGACGGTGAACAGCCAGCAGCTTGATACGCAAAGTTTAATTGAGCTTTATTACAATAGCTACAATCCGGAAGTAGCCGAGAGACAAAAAATGGAAGAAGTGGGGAAATTGAGAGTGGAGTAAAATAATTTTAAATTTTAAATTATAAATTTTAACACAATTTTAAATGATTTAATTTTTAATTTTAAAACATCCGTAAATTAGTCTGTTTTAAAATTAAGACATTTAAAATTAGATATTATTTTAAAATTTAAAATTTGTTATTTAAAATTTTTTAAGATTTTATGTTTAATCCAGCGGAAATACAAAAAAAGATGGATAGAGAAACTCAAGCAAAAACAGCGGAGGGCGATTTTGGCAGTGAGCAGGCCAAGAGTGAACTGGAAAAAGAGGCTTTGGAAGCAGAAAGGATTTATCGCCAGGGGATAACTAATTTGCGCGATCTCATCGCGCCGTCAGCGATGAGGGTTGATTCAAACTGTCTGGAATTGAACGACAAGTTTGTCGCCACTCTTTTTGTGACAACCTATCCAAGATATATTTCTGTCGGCTGGTTTGAGCCGGTGATTGATGCAAGCCTGACCATGGATATTGCCATGTATTTTTATCCTATTCCTTCAGGCATAGTTCTCAAGCAATTAAAAAAGAAAATCGGCAATATTGGGGCGCAGCTGATGTCAGACAAAGAAAAAGGGGCGCCCCGAGACCCTTTGCAGGAAACTGCTTTTCAGGATATTGAAAAGCTGCGCGATGATCTCACCCAAGGCATTGAACACTTTTTCCAGTTCGGCCTCTATATCACAGTTTATTCCAATACGAGAAAAGAACTGGAAGAGGCGATGGAGAATTTGGAGACAATCATTGGTTCCAAGCTGATCTATACGCGACGTTCAATTTGGCAGAGCGAACAGGGCTTTAATTCAACCTTGCCCTTGGCCCGCGATGACATCAAAGTTTATGCTAATTTAAATACCTCGCCAATTGCTTCTACTTTTCCTTTTGTTTCTTCGGAATTATCAAGCGATGAAGGAGTTCTGTATGGCATTAACCGCCACAACAACAGCTTAATTCTGTTTGACAGATTTTCGCTGCAAAATGCGAATACCGTAGTTTTTGCCACCTCTGGCGCTGGTAAAAGCTATGCCATTAAGCTTGAGGTGCTCCGTTCAATGATGATGGGCACGGATGTGATTATTATTGACCCGGAAAGAGAATACCAGTATTTGTCAGAAGCAGTCGGCGGAACTTACATTAATATCTCGCTTAATTCAGAAAGCAGAATTAATCCTTTTGATTTGCCGAGAAAGACTGATGACGAGAACAGAACAGGAGATATTATCCGCTCGGCAGTGATTACGCTTAAGGGATTAGTCAGACTGATGATTGGCGAGGTCAGCCATGAGGAAGACTCGCTTTTAGATAAAGCCTTACTGCAAACTTATGCTAAAAACGACATTACGCCGGAAGCAGATTTGTCGCAAATTACTCCGCCAACCATTTCTGATCTGCAGGAAGTTTTAAATGGCATGGAAGGCGGCGATGAGCTGGTTCAAAAGCTTGAAAAATATACCAGCGGCACATTTGCCGGGTTGCTTGACAACGGGACTAACATTAATATAGACAACCAACTGGTTGTTTTCTCGGTGCGCGATTTGGAGGATGAACTGCGGCCGATTGCCATTTACACCATAGTGAATTTTATTTGGAATATTGTCAGAAGCGAGATGAAAAAAAGGATTTTGGTGGTTGATGAGGGCTGGTGGCTGATGCAATATGAAGATAGCGCTAAATTTATTTATGCTTTGGCTAAAAGATGCAGAAAATATTATCTGGGTCTGACAACTATTACCCAAGATGTCAATGATTTTCTAGGTTCGCCCTATGGTAAGGCGATTGTGACCAATTCGGCTATGCAGCTGCTGCTGAGGCAGTCAACAGCGGCGATTGACGTGGTGGCCCAAACTTTTATGCTGACTCAAGGTGAAAGGTATTTGCTTTTGGAAGCCGGGGTAGGGGAAGGCATATTTTTTGCCGGCTCAAAGCATGTGGCGATTAAAGTTGTGGCATCATATACTGAAGACCAGATTATTACCACTGACCCAAGACAGCTGCTAGAAATACAAGAGGCTAAGGAGGAATTTAACAGAGAGCGGGAAGGAAAACAATTATAAATTTTAAATTTTAAATTTTAAAACAATTTCAAATTATTTAATTTTTTAATTTATGCTAAATAAAAAAATATTAATAATAGTGGTAGGAGTTGTAGCGGTGATAGTGATAATTTTTATTAGCTGGATGATTTTTAGTCAGGATGAAGCGGTAGAAGTGGTGCCAGAAACTGAAGTGCCGGTAACGGGGCAGCTGCCGGGCGAGACAGAAACTGGTTTGCCTGAAGCAGGCACAAAGAAAAGCGCACTGACGGCTGAAGAGCAGGATAAGGCGGCTATTATTAATACAGTTAAGTTTTTTGTGGGTATGCTTGGCACATATTCGCCAGATGCAAAGTTCCAAAATATTACTGATTTGAAATCAATGATGACGAACAAAATGATGGACTGGGCAGATGAGTTTGTCAGAAATAATTTGCCCAATATTGAAAATCAGAGTGAGAGCGTGACAACCACTGTTTTTAAAACAGAGATTTCAAGTTACAGTAGCCAGAGCGCCAAAGTAACGGCCAACACTCGGCGAGATAAGATAAATCAGGAGGGGCAGAAGCTGATTAGCCAAGAAGCTGAAGTTGAATTAATAAAAATTGGCGAGAAGTGGTTGGTGGATAAAGTGGCGTGGAAGTGAAAATCAATTAACAGGGAACAGGGGGGTTTTAATAATTTTAAATTATAAATTTTAAATGAATTTTAAATGTTTTAATTTTAAAATTTATTAATTGAGATTTGATTTAAAATTTAAAATTTGTTATTTAAAATTTTTTAAGATTTTATGTTACCGACTTTAGACTATAAAAGAATATTGCTCGCGATTTTGCTTGTCATCATAAGTATTGGTCTTTTGTTTGGTATTATTTGGCTTATTTTTTTAAGGCAGCCGGTAGAACAGCCGAGTCAGAATGAGCCGACAGCTGGTTCAGGAGGAAATTTGCCGGATATCGGAACTGGAGAACCTGGCGGCGTGATTAGCCCAGGAGGAACTTTGCCAGGCAGTACTGGCAATGAACCAATTGGTGGAACAAATGGTCAGACAGGGCAGGAGCTGGCACAAATGTCTGAAGTTGCCCGTGGTTCCTTGACTAAGGTGTACAATCTGGCGGAAGTGCCAATCGATGAAGTTACTTTGGCTAGCAGTGGTTTTAATTATTTAAGCGGAGAGGACAGTAAATTTTATCGCCTGTCTTTTGACGGCAACAACCGTTTGCCGCTGGCAACCGAAGCTTTCCCCTATGTAGATCGAATAACCTGGTCAGCTGATGGCGCAAAGGCTATTTTAGAATATCCTGACGGGGCAAATATTGTTTATGATTTTACTAAAAATAGAAAAGTAACCTTGCCCACCGGGGCAGAGGGGTTTAGTTTTGATGCCAGCGGAGATAATATCGCCTATAAATTTATTGGTTCTAGAGAAGAGGATAATTGGCTGGTAGTGAGTGATAGTCAAAATATCGGAGCGGAAGCCATTGAACCGTTGGGAGATCAGGGCGATAAAGTGGAAGTGGCTTGGTCACCGGCCGGACAGGTGGTGGCGCTTTATCATGACTCAATTGGCCTCAATAGGGAGGAAGTATTCTTTGTTGGCCACAAGGGCGAAAATTTTAAATCCATGGTAGTTGAGGGATCAAATTTTTTTGGTAAATGGTCGCCCGACGGCAAAAAAATACTTTATCATGTGATAAATTCAGTGAGTGACTATAATCCAGTGCTGTGGATAGCTGACGCGGCCGGAGAAAATATTGGCAATAATAATTTTAATTTAGGTATTATCACCTGGGTGGACAAATGTGTTTTTAGCGGGAACAATAAAGTTTATTGCGCCGTGCCAATTGAACTCAAAGAAGGGGCAGGACTGTATCCAGAATTACTCGCTGACAGCGCCGATGTCTTTTATGAGATTAATTTAGATACCGGACTTAGCAAACTGATTGCTTTTCCAGTGATGAGTGAAGAGCTGAGCGAATTTCAGGTAAAAAAATTATTTATTTCGGACGACGGCAGTAAACTTTATTTTTGGGATGCGTTTACCCAGGGGCTGTATTATCTGAGATTAAAATAAATTTTTTCCGCTAAGTTTCATTTATTAGTTATTTTGTTGAATTTATATGACCAATGGGCAATACATAATTTTTGCGTTTGTTTCAATTCTGCTTTTAGCCAGTATTTTTTTGGTTTGGATCATCAGCGATTTTGGCAATAATAATGAGAGTTTGCCACTGTCAAACACAAACGCTAACAGCCAAAGCGATAATTCAAGGACGGATCCGTTAATTACCTCAACCAAAGAGCTTTATGGCTCCCTCATAAATGAAAATGACCCGGTAAGGGGAAGCGGCGCGGCCGGGCTGGTAATTTTAGAATTTGGCGATTTTGAATGCCCCTATTGCCAGACGGTTTTTCCTAATTTAGTGAAAATTTTGTCTGAATATCAGGGTAAGGTAAAGTTAGTTTGGAAAGATTTTCCAAACCCATCGCATTTGAATGCTCGGGATGCAGCCCTGGCGGCCAGGTGTGCGGGCGATCAGGGTCAATTTTGGGAATATCATGATTATTTATTCGCTAATCAGGCTGAGCTGTCACGCGAGATGTACAACCAAATTGCGCTTGAACTTAGGCTTAGTTTGAGCCAGTTTAATAAATGTCTTGATGGTCAAGAAAAAATTGAGCTGATTGGGCAAGGTTTAGAAGATGGGCAAAAATTAGGAGTGGATGCCACGCCCTATATTTTTATTGGTAACAAGCAATTTAATTATGCTTTGAGCTATGAGGAGCTGAAGGGGGCGGTTGAAGAAGAGATTAGAAAATAGAAATTAAAATTTAGGAATGCAAAAAGCCGCTTGAAACGGCTTTTTGCATTATAAAAGATATTTTATTTCTTAACAGATTCTATAATTTTAGCAAATATTTGAGGGTGTTTTTGGGCAAGTTCGGAAAGGACTTTTCTATTGAGCTCTATTTTTTTAATTTTTAAGAGGTTAATAAATTGGGAGTAGCTTAAATTATAATGGCGGACGGCGGCATTCAGGCGGATTTGCCATAAGGCACGGTTGACCCGTTTCTTTTTTCTGCGGTCGGCAAAAGCATGAGCGCCGGCTTTATGGGTGGCAGTGATGGCTTGTTTAATAAGATTTTTACGGCCCCATTTATAGCCTTTAGTTTGCTTAAAAATCCTTGTCCGTTTTTTAATATGTAAAACACCG
>PFHP01000047.1 GCA_002782365.1 Candidatus Kuenenbacteria bacterium CG_4_8_14_3_um_filter_39_15
TCCTCCCCTTAATCCGTTTAAAAGATAATCAATCTTTTAAACTCAACTGAGGAGGGGAGGATACACAAAATGACAGTCTCGTAATTCAAAGTAATTAAATAAAAATTAATGCCTAGACCAAGTAATAAACCAATTCAATTATTAAAGGGTTTTAAAGATATTTTGCCGGAACACCAGGATTATTGGGAGTTTTTTACAAACAAAGCAAAAGTTTTAATGGATGCTTATGGTTTTAAAAAAATAGACGTACCGATCTTAGAGCAGACAAATTTGTATATTAAAGGTACGGGCAAACACACGGATATTATTGAAAAAGAACTTTATAGCTTTGAAGACAAAAGTGGAGATAATATCAGTTTGCGGCCAGAATTTACTCCAGGCATAGCTCGTGCTTATATTGAGCATGGGATGCTTAATAAAATACAGCCAATAAAATTATACAGCCTTGGCCCGGTTTTTCGCCATGACAATCCTCAGTCAGGCCGTTTTCGCCAATTTCATCAGCTGAATTTGGAAGCCATCGGCAGTGATTCACCAGTGGTTGACGCGGAACTTATTATTATAGCTTACAAGCTCCTGCAGTCCTTAGGCTTGGCAGTGACAGTCCATCTTAATAGTATTGGCTGTCTGGAATGCCGGGCAGAATATATTACCCGTCTCAAACAATTTTTACAGAATAGCGGTCGCAAAAAGGAACTTTGCGATTCATGCAAAGAAAGATATTTTAAAAATCCTTTGCGTATTCTTGACTGCAAAGAAATATCTTGTCAGGAAGTTTTAGCCGATGCGCCGCAAATCGTGGATTACCTGGATGAAGAATGTAAAAAGCACTTTATGACGGTTTTGGATTATTTGGACGACCTGGAGATTAAATATAATCTCAATGTCAAATTAGTCCGCGGTCTTGATTATTATACTCGGACCACCTTTGAAATTTATCTGGCTGATGAGGATACCAGCAAATCACAAGGCTCGCTTGCCGGTGGCGGCCGCTATGATGGCCTGATTGAAATTATTGGCGGTCGGCCCACTCCCGCTATTGGTTTTGCTGTCGGTATTGAACGAGTAATCAGTAAACTTCGCGAACAGCAGATTACAGTACCAGCCATAGATCAAATTGATGTTTTTGTCGCGCAGCTGGGGGTTGAGGCTCGAAAAGAATGTTTTAAGTTGTATCAAAAATTAACTGATGCCGGAGTTAAAGTGGCTGAAGCATTTTCTAAAGATAGCCTTAAAAGCCAAATGGAAAAAGCAGATCAACTGGGGGCAAAAATTGTTTTAATTCTAGGCCAAAAAGAATTAATGGATAAAACTATTATTATCCGCGACATGCAATCGGGCATTCAGGAAATTGTCAATTATGATAAAACCGTAGAACAAGTTAAAAAAAAGATTGACCCAGTTTTAAGCGAGGTAAAAAGTTACCGAATTGAAGTTAAAGACAACCTGGCTGAAAATAGCGAACAATTTTCAGAAAAAAAACAAGGAGCGCTTAAGCAACCCAAAAAAAATAAAGATTTTAAGTCATCTTTGGATTTAGCTGATGACGATCTTTTAAAAGATGATATAGTAGATATTGAGGATAAAAAAGAAGATTATCTGATAGAACCCGTGGAGGGTGAAGATCAGCCAGAAGAAAGCAATAAAGAGCCAATAGACGATTTTTAATAATTAGCAGGGATAAGAAATAGCCTTAACCAAATTTTTTCACCAGCTTTTTAAATTCCTTGCCCTTTTCTTGATAATTCTGATAAAAATTATAGCTGGCAGCGGCCGGAGAGAGGAGCACGGTGAAATTGGCCGGTGTGTATTTATAAGCGGTTTTAATGGTTTGTTCCATGTTTTTTACCGCGATTAAGTTAGGTCTAAATTCAGACTTAATTTTTTTTATTTCTCTTATTATTTTTTCACCCGTATGCGGCCAATAGATTACATTTTTAATTCTGGCACTCACAATCTTTTTAGCCAGATTTTTATAGTCCAGACCACGATCAAAACCGCCGACGATTATAGTTTGCAGGTTTTTTCGCTGCAGAGCGTTAATTGCTTCCATTGTTGATTCCGGTGTGGTGGATAATACGTCATTATAGAAATTTATGTTTTTATACTTGCCCACATATTCCAGCCGATGCTCCAGCGGCTTGAAATTTTTAATGGTCTTGTTAATTATATTTTTTTTAATTTTAAATAATTTAGCCACTGCCATGGCCGCCGCGATATTTTCCTGATTATGCCTGCCAAGCAAACTAGCTTTAATTTTTACCGGCCCATAACTAATCTTTTTTCTATTTATTTTCTTAATTTTTTTATTGACAATAATAATTTTACTATTCTTCACTAAATTCATTTTGGCCTGCCAATAATTTTTTAAATTACCATGATAATCGAGATGCTCTGGATAAAAACTGGTAAACACGCCCACATCCAGGCCACCCTTTAAAGTATCTAATTGATGGGATGATAATTCTGCTACATATATCGTATTTTTACTGTCTAGCTTTAAATAGTCCAAAAATGGTTTGCCAATATTACCCACCAGAACAACTTTTTTATTAGCCGCCTTTAAAATACTATCAATCAAACTTGCCGTAGTGCTTTTGCCTTTAGTGCCAGTCACGCCGATTATTTTGCCCTGAATATTTTCTAAAAATATATTTAAATTAGTTGTGATATGTATATTTTTTTTATTTAATTTTATCCCAGCTGTCTTAATTATTAAATTATATTTATCTAAATTTTTTAAATAATTTTTACCCAATTTTAACTCAAGATTCTTATCTTTTTTCAATATATCCCTGTATTTTTTATCAAATTCACTCAATTTTTTAGCATCAGCAACGGTGATTAATTGCTGTCTATATTTTTTTCTTAAATATTTGTAACTGGACAGCCCTTCTCGGGCAAAACCTAGAATAAGTATTTTTTTTCTAGCCATGGCCATTGCTTTCTTCATTGCTTCCGGTGTGCCCACGCATTCAAAAGGTTTGAATTTTTCCTTGCCCAATAATTGGTCAAATAAGGGCTTTAATTTTCTTTCTTGGTATAAATTCTTGCCAAAAATATCAACTAATTCTTTTTCTGATAAATAGGCTGATAGCATGGTAAAAGTAAAAACACATTTAGGACAATCATTGCACCAATGATTTTTTGCTTTGCCTTTTAATTTAAAATTCTTGTTACAAGAAGAAAATACCGGGAAATATTTTTTGTGTTTAACAAATTCTTTAGTTATTGCTAAATCATCCCAATTCCTTAAAAAACTATAATATCTAATATTCGGCGTAATAAATTTTTTAAGATAATTGCTAAACATCTTTTCAAATTCAGCTGATTTGCTCCACTGATGATTAATGGTCGTACCCAGATATTTTATATTGCCGTAGCTGGAACTTTTTTCATTCCCCATGACAATATATCTGTAGTCATATAAAATTGCACGAACCAGAAGAATAAAAGCATGGCAGGCGCTAATTGGAATATGCCCATTATATACTCCTTTTTTCTTATTTAAACTAAAAAGATTGGGTGATATTTTTCTTTTCACAAAAATTATTTTTTTGCCTGATTTTTTAGCCACATCATTTACAATTTTTGAATCACCTATATGGCTCAGATCAAAATCAATTCCATTTTCTTTCATTTTTTCTAGTACCACAATTGAATCTTTACCGCCGCCAAGAGGCACCAAACTCCTATTTCTGGTTTTTATTTTGACTGGCTTTTCCTGGTAGTTTTTATGATAGGGGAAATCAATAAGTCCTCTGAAATCTAGCCTATTTTCATAAAAAAACTGACCCAAGCCTTTAGTATATACTTTGTTCCAAAATTTAGCTTGCTCTTTTGAAATTTTATATTTACCCAACTCAATTTTTTTAGGGCAATAAGTTTTATAATAACTAATCCCAGTGATCAGGAATAAATTAAATAAAGCCTTATTAAAAGCTTTTTTTCTAGCGCCAATTAATTTTTTTATTGGCTTAGGGAAAATAAGTTTTTCCTTGAATTTAATTTTATCCAAGGAGTAACCAAAAACCGCAATCCCGCTGGCGGGATTGAAGTTGTAGTTATCAAATTTAAATATTTTTTCAGGCATAGTTATTTTTTAATCAACGCCACCAATTCTTTTTTCAGTTGATCAACCGTTTTTTTATTTTTCCCTTCAATTGTCAATCTTAACAGCGGCTCGGTGTTTGATGGCCGGACATTAAACCACCAGCCGCCCTTTTGCCAATTATCAACAGTTGTTCCATCCAGTGAATCTTGTTTATACTTTTTATATTTTTTCTTGATTTTTTTTAATTTAATTTCAACATCTTTGACCGGCGTATTTATTTCAGGCAATTTATAGTATTTATAAAATGGTTTGACTATTTCTGATAATGGCCGATTATCTTTTGATAAAAGTTCAAGTAGTATTATTAAGGCAATAAATCCGGAGTCGGCATAGGCATTGTCGCGGAAAGAATAGTGGGCCGAAAGTTCTCCGCCCATAATGCCGTTATTTTTTCTCATGCCATTTGATACATTGACATAACCGACCGGGGTGCGGATCGGTTGGCCACCCCATTTTTTTATCATCTCGGGCACTATTTTTGAGCAAATTAAATTATATGATATGCCTTTGCCAGGCTCACGCTCTAAAAATAATTTGGCTAAGAGTAAAAGGGTGATGTCAGCCCTGACGAATTTTCCTTTTTCATCTATAAAAAAAAGTCTGTCCGTATCTCCATCCAGAATCATACCGAAATCAGTTTTGGCAGACTTTACTTTTTTAGCGATGCCAATTTGGCTTTTGGGATCAAGCGGGTTTGAAGGATGGGCCGGAAAATTTCCGTCCAGCTTAAAATTCATCGGAATAATTTTTATGGGTAAATGTTTGGCGAGCAATGGCATAACTTTACCAGCCATGCCGTTACCGGCATCAATCACTACTTTTAGGGGTTTAATTTTTTTTAATTCAGCAAAACCCAAAACATGCTTAATATATTCAGGGTATAGATTTTTTTTGATTATCCTTACTTTATTTTTGTTATTTTTTACCTTTGCTTTTGAATTTTTTTTAATCATTGGCAGCAATTCTTTGCCGGTAATCCAGACCATATTCTTTTTAACCATCTTAAATCCGTTGTATTCCTTGGGATTATGGGAAGCCGTCACCATTATCCCTGCCTCATAACCAAAAATACCGACACTGGCATAAATCGCGTCAATCGGTACCAAACCGACATCAACTATTTCCCTCACCCCTTCATCTGTTAAGCCTTGAATTAATGATTTTTTTAAAATTTCTCCATAATGTCGCATATCCCGGCCAACCACGACTTGCTTGACTTTTGTTTTTTGGGCAAAAGCACGGCCGATTAAATAGGCCGTTTCAACGTTTAACTCATCCGGACAAATTCCCCGGATATCATAGGCTTTGAAAATTTTTGGATTAATCATAAAAATTAAAAATATAAATAAAATTAAATCTTGGAGGCCACGACCGGAATCGAACCGGTGATAACTCTTTTGCAGAGAGTCGCCTTAACCACTTGGCTACGTGGCCATAAAATAAATAATAATTTTTTAGTTTTGTCCCTCTGCGAGGGATCTCTCAAAGAGAGACAAACCGATGCCTTGGGCCGCTTGTCCCCCAGAGGGGGATCTCCCACAGAGAGAGCTACCAGGCCAGATATATTTAAATCCTACCTTAAATTAACTATTTTTTCAAGTAAAAAAGGCGGGGATTGCCCGCCCATTAAAAAACAATAATTATTTAACCTTTTTAATTTTAATCTTATTAAGCATTTTTCCAGCAGGTGGTTTTTTGAGCAACCCGTGTTTTGCTCCCATTTGAGTGACAACGGAATTAGAATTTAACATGGCTAGTTGCAGCGCTTTTTTTAGGTTTCCTTCATATAATATAAGACCGGCCACAAATCCGGAACCAAAGGCATCTCCCGCGCCAGTGGCATTAACCACCTTCTTGCTTAAAATCCCTGCCCAATAAAATTCCTGGTCCTTTTTCACCCAGGCGCCCCTTTTGCCAGCAGTGACGCAAAGAATACTATCAGGCGCAATTTTTTCAAGATTATGATAAATACTCTTAATATTTTTTGTCTTGCATTGAGTCAGTTTTCGCGTCTCATCTAAATTTAAGAAAAGTATCTTAACCCGTTTTAATAAGTGAGTTACCCGGGATTTAGAAAAATCAAGTTCGGCGCTTCCCGGGTTCCAGGCAATTTTAATATTTTTATTATTTGCCCAATCAAATAAACTTTTTAGCAGAGTATGATTGCCATTCAAAGTCGTGATAAAAAACCAATCACTCTTTAATTTTTTGACCGGTACTTCTTTTATTTTTTGAAAATCAGCCGCGCCGCGAAAAACAAGGGCGGTTCTATCGCCATCTTTATTTAAAAATATTACCGAATATGCTGTTTCAAGTTTTTTATCAAGCTCAATCAGGCTGGTATTAACTTTAAACTTTTTCATAACCTTAATTATTTCTTTGCCAGCCAGGTCATTTCCTACTCTGGTAAACAAGCCGACTTTCAGCCCCAGATTAGAGAAGGCGGCCGCGGTATTTGAGCCGCCGCCGCCAACATCAAAATACATGTCCTTGACGGAAATTTTATCGCCAATCACTTTTTTGTCAAAAGGATTAACTGCTTTAACGGGGTATTTTAAGTCTTTGTTTAAAATAAAGATATCCTGTATGGCAGAGCCAATACTTATAACATCAAATTTTTTAGCCATATAAGTTTATTATACCTTATTTTTTAATTCTTCACGAACTACAGTTCTATCATCCCAAGGCATTTTTTTGTCATTAGCCAGGCAGATTGCCTGTTCTGCTCCTTTGCCAGTGATTAAGATTAAATCATTTTTACCAGCTAGTTCTAGCGCTTTTTTTATCGCTGCCCGCCTGTCTAATATTTTATATAATTTATTTTTATTTACCTGGCTAGCCACTTGATCTATTATTTTTTGAGGATTCTCATCATAAGGGTCTTCATTGGTCACTATTATAATATCTGCTTTCTGGCTAGCCATTTTGCCAAGGATTGGTCTTCTGGCTTTATCCCGGCCGCCGCCTGTTGAGCCCAGCACATGAATTAATTTATTATATTTAATGTCATCTATGGTCTGGTATAGTTTTTCCAGCGCTTTGGGCTCAAAAGAATAATCAACTATTATCTTTATTCCCAAATTATTCTCAATAAATTCCAATCTGCCCGGCAGCGGTTTTAATTTTTTTATAGCCTGGCTGACTAAATTTTCCTCAACTCCCAATTCTTCCGCTACCTTGGCCGCCGCTATCACATTATATTTATTATATTCGCCAAACAAATTCATCTGCCAGTTATTGTTCCAGTCTTTTATATTATATTTGATTTTCTTTTTAGCCGGGAAATCTAAAAAATAATCAGCATGTTGATCGTCCGCATTGATGATAATAGTTTTTTTGCCTAGATGTTCAAATAACTTGCCTTTTGTTTTTTTGTAATTCTCAAAACTGCCGTGGGCTTCAATGTGTTCTGGATATAAGTTGGTCAGGACTAGCAGATCATAATTAATGCCCATATGTCTGTATTGTTTAATTCCTTCGGAACTCGTTTCAATAATAGCCACTGTGCAACCTGCTTTGAACATTTGTTTTAATAATTTTTGAGTCTGAAATCTACCCAGCATGGTCATTTTTTTGTCATTCAGCCATTCTTTATTGGCAATTTTCAGGAGAGTGGTCGTTGTCATACCAATTTTTAATCCGGCGCTTTCTAAAATTTGGGCAATAAAATAACAGGTTGAGGACTTGCCAGCCGTGCCGGTCACACCAGCTACAATCATCTTGCCCGACGGATTGTCATAAAACCACTTGGCCAAAATTGCCAAACCGTAATGATACCAACTTAAAATAAATTTAGGAGTAAATTTTTTAATCAGTTGTTTCATGCTATTTTAATAAAAATTTTTCCATTTTAGCCATGTCATCCGGGCTAGTAAACGTCTGCCAATAATTTTGAATGGGGAATATCCTTACTTTTTTATTTTGAGCCAATAATGTAATGGCATCAGTTAATTCGTATTCGCCGCGGGCAGATTTTTTAATTTTTTTGACTGCTTCAAAAATTTCTGGAGTAAATTTATAGACACCCGGGCTAATTAAATATTCCATTGCTCGGGATTGGTTAAAATCAATTCCTGGTGTGGGTTTTTCAATAATCCGTTTTAAAAAGTTGTTTTCGTCATATTCAAGTATGCCATAATGTTCCGGTTCAGGATGATGGATGCCGGCAACATAGCAAAATTTATCATCAAGCATCGCCATTTTTTTTAAATCATCCACCGAAAAAATGTCATCGCCATTAACCACCATAAAATTATCCTTGCCCACAACATTCTCCGCTGCCTCAACCGGGCATGCCGTACCGTATTTTTTTGTACCAATTATTTTGAACTGGTCAACTAAAGTTAAGTTAAATTCGCCCTCATACTTTTTGACGAATTCTACCATCTGCTGTCTGAAATTGCCGATTATCAGAATCATCTCCTTAAAGCCAACTTTTTTTAAATTATTGAAAAAGTAATATAAAAAAGGCTTGTGGCCGATTTTAATTAAATGTTTTGGATTTTTTTTTGCTAGTTCTTTCATCCGTGTTGCCCGGCCGGCCGCCAGAATTACTATTTTATTTATCATAAAGTTAAGGAATTATTTTTTTAATAATTTTTAATAGCCTAAATATATTGTACCATTTTTTATTCAAAACATAATCCCAACTGCCCATAAATTTTATCTCCCGGCCGTCAAAACCACGTTTGAACCGAGTAATGCCAGCCCAGGTTTTATTCTCCCCGCTCACGCCCCAGAGATCATAAATTTTATAACCCTCTTTCTTTGCCTCTCGCATCGCTTGCCACTGCAGTAGATAATTGGGCATTAATTCTCGGCCATCATTACTTGAAGCCCCATGTAAATAAGTTGCCCCATTGCCGAAATAAATTACCATAATTGCCGCTAAAGTCTTTTCTTTTTTTTGCGCCAGATATAATTTTAATTTGATGTTTTTATCGCCCTGGCCAAAATAT
>PFHP01000011.1 GCA_002782365.1 Candidatus Kuenenbacteria bacterium CG_4_8_14_3_um_filter_39_15
TTACTTGGTTTTGACAGCACTTTTTAAAAGTGTTATAATAAGAAGGTAGATCTACAAAAGAAACGTTATCAGTAAAGGATAACTGTTTCAAAATAGCCTCCAAAAGGCAAGAAGCGCAAACAAAAACAAAAATTGCATTTTGATATATACTCCAAAATTGAGGTTTGTTCCCGATTTATCGGGACAGGTATTTTGGAATGGTTATTCTTTACTGTTCGTTTAGGACTTATGGAGCGCGAGAGTCCATCCCCATGCTATCCCGCAGACGCGGGACTAAAACAAAAATAAAAAGGTGAATTTTCATCCTAATAAAATAAGGGTGGAGGTATTACCAACTGAACGGTAGAGAAAAAGCTTTTTGAAAAATCGGCCCAAAAAGCAAAATATCCCTAATAAGGATTTTCTTCGAAGGGCGCACCGCCATTTGCTTCTAACGCCCGCCAACCAGCGGAGGCAGACAGAGACAGATGGAGGTGCGCGCGCGAAGTTCCCATTAGGGTACTCGCGGGGCGCAGCCTATTTATTAATTTTAAACGGGGCTAGCACCCCGCTTTTTTTTACAAAAAATTTAAAAAAGAGTATGATGAAAGTATGGAGATTACGGAGCTGGAGAAAATAATGAATAATTTAGAGCAGGGCGGTTTTTTGGCATGGACAAAAAATGTATACGAAAAAGATGGCGCCGAAGTGTATTTAGTCGGTGGCGCGGTCAGAGACGGTTTGCTTGGTTTTAAGCATATCAAAGATTATGATTTCGTGGTTCGCGGCTGGAGCATGGAAGAACTCGGAGAGAAGCTCAAGGAATTAGGCAAGGTTGATTTAGTGGGTAAAAGTTTTGGTGTCTACAAATTTGTGCCAGCAGGCAAAAAAATGCCGGTGGCCTATGATATCGCGCTGCCAAGAAAAGAGATTAGCCTGGCGACCGGCCGCTACCGTGATTTCAAAGTTGACTATGATGAGCGGCTGAAGATCAAAGATGATTTAGCTAGAAGAGATTTTACCATCAATGCCATGGCTTATGAGCTTAAAAGTAAAAAGTTGGTTGACGAGTTCGGCGGGCTAAAAGATTTGGCTGATAAAAAAATCAGAACAGTCGGCAACCCTTATGAAAGATTTGAGGAAGACTATTCAAGAATGTTGCGCGGCATCAGATTTGCCTGCCAGTTAAATTGGAATTTTGAAGATGGCACGCGGCATGCTTTAAATGATTTGGCTGGTCATATTAATGATCAGGTTAATGGTGAGAGGATTGTGCCGTATGAAGTAATTGCCAGTGAGCTGCTGCGAACGTTTGTCTCAAATCCGGTCAGGGCGTTTGATTTATATGATGCCCTGGGCATATTCAAGGAACTGGCGCCGGAGCTCTTGAAAATGAAGGCTTGCCCGCAGCCTAAGAATTGGCATAGTGAGGGAGATGTCTGGCAACACACTCGTCTTTGTTTAAAGGCTTTGCAAAGCGAAGCACTTGAGAAGAGATTTAAGAGCTCAATAATCTTTGACGATTCAAAATCAGAACATTCAATTAGCGCGGAGCTGGTAATGGCGGCGTTGTGGCATGACGTGGGCAAACCTTATACCATTAAGACTCCTGCAATGGACGGCACTGACAGATTAAGGTTTAATAACCATGATGCGGAAAGCGCCAAGCTGGCTCAGGAAAACTTTGAGAAATTAAGGCTATCGGCCGCGCCGGAATTTGACTTTGATCCGGAGAGAGCGGTTTGGTTGATTGCCAAACACCATCTCTTTGATACGAAAAAACTTGAAGAGATGAAAAATTCAACGGTGGAAAAATATTTTTTTGGCGAGGGATATGTTGGCGAGGATCTGCTAAAACTCGGCTTTGCTGATATGTCAGCCTCAATCAGGGCTGATACCGGCGAGCCGGATTTAGAAAATTTTGACATAATGGTCGCTAGAATTAATGAGCTTAAGCAGCTTGGCAAAGACAGAAAATTACCAGAGCCGTTATTAAACGGCAATGAAGTGATGGAGATTTTAAAAATGAAGCCGGGAGCCAAAGTAGGCGAGATTCTGGGTAATTTAAGGGAAAAACAATTATCAGCCGAAGTAAAGAATAAGTATGAGGCAATTAGATATATTCAAGAAATAGTTTGACAAAATGTTTAATGATGCTAAAGTAAGAATGTAGGAAAGTATTACTAATTAAACATTAAAAATGTATGGAAACCGTAACTATACAAAAAGCAACTATAAAAGGTCAAATAACTTTGCCGGTTAGTTGGCGCGGGCGTTTTAACACTAATCAGTTTTTGGTCAGAATGTTTGATAATAAGTTGGAAATTTTACCGGCAGATATTGAGAAATTATCTGAATATACTGTTTTTGATGCGATTAGAGATAATAATAGCAAACCAGTGAAAGCTGCAGATATGTTAAAAGTTTTAAAAAAAATGAATGGATAAAATTGAAAAGTTATTTAGAAAAATATCTTTAGAAGATAGAAAGCGGCTAGAAACTATTATGGAGCTCTTGGTAAATAAGCAGTTTGCTTTTTTAAATATTACAAAAATAAAGGGAACGAAATTATGTCGAGCGAGAAAAGGGAGATATAGATTAATTTTCGGATTTGATGAAAGTAGTGAGGTGGAAATTTATGCTGTGAAAATTCGTAATGAGAAGACATATAAATTATGAAGGTTGAAATTATCAAAGAAACAGACGAATATATTGTGGTTAATAAGCCGGCAGGGATGAAAGTTCATGCTGATAATTTAAATAGGGAAAATAATACTTTAGTCGATTGGTTGCTTAAGGGGTATAAAGATATTAAAGATATTAAAGATATTAGGGATATTAAAGGCAGTGAAATCAGACCCGGTATTGTCCATCGTTTAGATAAAGATGTTTCGGGCGTGATGGTTATCGCCAGGACGCAAGAGATGTATGATCATTTAAAAAAACAGTTTCAGGAGAGAGAGGTTAAAAAAGAGTATCTGGCGCTGGTACATAAACAGATGAAGCAGGACGAGGGTGAAGTGAAAACACCGATTGGCCGCTCTCAATCAGGGAAATTAGTCGCCCAAAGTGAAAAGATAAACGAAGGCAGGTCAGCCATGACAAAGTATGAGGTGCTTAAAAAATATATTAACTACACCTTGCTCCAAGTGGAGATTTTAACCGGCAGGACGCACCAGATTCGGGTGCATTTAAGCTCAATCGGCCATCCAATTGTGGGGGATAAGTTGTATGAGACGCATGACATCAGGGTGAAGAAAAAAGGGGTTGATTTGGGGAGGTTATGGCTTTATTCAGCCAAACTAGGATTCAAAGATTTGCATGGAGAGTGGGTTGAATATCAGGTATCAATGCCAGAGGAATTGAAAATATTTTTAGATAAGATTAAATAATATGGGTAAGAAGCATAAATTAATAATTATATCCGGAGCTTCTGGGACTGGGAAAACAGTTGTTGCTTTGGGGTTATTAAAAGTAAATAAAAAATTAAAAAGAGTTGTGACTTATACCACAAGAAAAAGAAGACCCGGAGAAGTTGCTGGCCAGGACTATCATTTTGTTACGGAGAATAAGTTTAATCAGATGGTTAAGAATAAGGAATTTTTTGAATATGCCGCAGTGCATAATTATTATTACGGCAATGCCTACGAAGAGATTAAAAAAATTAGAGACAGCGGCCAAAGCCCTGTTTTAGTCATTGATGTTCAAGGAGGGTTGACAGTTAAAAAAAAGATCAGGAAAAAAGAGAGGTTAATGATTTTTTTAATGCCAGAATCAAAAGAGCAGTTAAAGCAAAGAATTAAAAAGAGAAAAGGGGGTATGAGCAAAAAAGATTTGGAGTTAAGAATGACGGATGCCGATAAAGAAATGAAACTGGCTGGTGAATATGATTATCTAGTAGTCAATAAACAGGGAAAATTAGATGAGACGATAAATATGGTGGTTGAAATTATCAAAAAAGAGAATTTTTTGTTATAATTAATATATGGATAAAGAAGTAGCCATAAAAATAGGCGGCGAGGCCGGATTTGGCATTAAAGTGTCAGGCCTGATTTTAGGCAAGACATTATTTAACGCTGGTTTTAAAGTTTTTGGTTATAGTGAATATCCCTCTTTAATTCGCGGCGGGCATAACACCTATCAGCTTAATACTGCCAAAAACGATGTTTTTTCAGTTACTAAAAAAATTGATATTTTAGTGGCTTTGAATCAGGAGTCTCTTGAGTTGCATGGCCAAGAATTAAATAATGGCGGGGTGGTGATTCATGACGGGCTGGATATAAAAGATATTAAGGATATTAAGGATATTAAAGATATTAATATCAATTTAATGGATTTGGCGGAAAAGGCTGGCGGGGCATTGACCAGAAATATTGTTGCCTTGGGAGCGGTGATGAATATTTTGGGCATGGATTTACAGTTATTTAATCAGGAGTTGGAGCGCGAGTTCGGTGATAAAGGAGTAAAAGTGGTTGCGATGGATAAAAAAGCAGCGCGGTTGGGCTATGATTATCTTAAAAAATTCAAAATTGGCGCTTATTTAAAAAAAGAAGCTGGCAGCAAAGCCGGGGATTATATTATGACTGCCAATGAAGCAACGGCGCAGGGAATGATTCAGGCCGGCTGTAAGCTTTATGCGGCTTATCCCATGACACCGGCAACTTCAATCATGCATGTCTTGTCAGCTAAACAATGTGATCATCATTTAGTCGTCCATCAGACAGAAGATGAAATTTCCGCTATTGGCACGGCCATCGGAGCGGCAGCCGTGGGTGTTAGGGCGGCGACCGGGACTTCTGGCGGAGGCTTTGCTTTAATGGTAGAAACTCTGGGACTGGCAGCGATAACAGAAACGCCTTTGGTAATAATAGAGTCACAGCGGACAGCGCCGGCTACCGGTTTGCCGACTTGGACAGAGCAGGGAGATCTGCAATTTATGATTCGCGCTTCACCCGGCGAATTTCCCCGCTTCGTGATTGCGCCCGGAGACGCTCTGGAAGCATTTTATATGATTCAGGAGGCTTTTAATTTGGCAGAGAAATTCCAGTTGCCGGTGATTTTTTTGCTGGATAAGCTTTTGTCAGAATCTGATTTTGTGCTGGAAAATATTGAGCAGCATAAAGTTAAAATTAAAAGGGAAGGATTTATTAATGACAATGAACTTGAGAGAATGAGAGATTATAAAAGATATGAATTAACTAAAAACGGTATTTCCAAAAGAGCTTTGCCAGGGCAGTTGGCTGGCGTGCATGTGATCAACAGCGATGAGCATGATGAATATGGTTATTCAACAGAAGCAAGCGATATGAGAACCAAAATGATGGATAAGAGATTCAAGAAATTAGAGCAGATGATGGCCGAGGCGCCGGAACCGCAATTATACGGGCCGAGGAATGCGGATTTGACTGTTGTCGCTTGGGGGTCGGTTAAGGGAGCAGTGATTGATGCCCTGCGTGAGATAGGAGACAAATACAGTGTTAATTTTTTGCACTTAACATATATCTGGCCATTCCCGGCTAAAAGGGTGAAAAAAGTTTTAGAGAGCGCTAAAAATGTTTTATTGGTGGAAAATAATAAAACAGGGCAGTTGGCAGATTTAATCAGGCAAGAGACAGGGTTTGAGCTTAAGAATAGATTTTTAAAATATGATGGTCGGCCGTTTTTCAGAGAAGAAGTAATTAAAGAAATTAAAAAATATATATAATATGGCAGTTGTCAGCGCGGCAAAATTCAATACTTCCATCAGCCCTACCTGGTGTCCCGGCTGTGGCAATTACGGGATTTGGGCTGCTTTAAAGCAGGCTTTATTTGAGCTGAATTTAGAGCCGCATCAGGTTTTGATCAGTTATGATATCGGTTGCTGCGGCAATGGAGCGAATTTTACTCGGACTTATGCCTTTCATTCCTTGCATGGCCGGGCAATTCCGCCGGCAGTCGGGGCAAAATTGGGCAATAAAAATTTGGTAGTGATAGCAGTCATCGGTGACGGGGGGGCGTATGGAGAGGGCATACAGCATTTAATCCATTCAGCTAGATATAATGTAGATATTACAGTTCTGGTGCACAATAACCAAAGATTTAGTTTGACTACTGGTCAGGCAACAGCGACCACGCCCAGCAAAACAGTCACGCCAACTACGCCTTTTGGCGAGATTAAAAAACCAATTAATCCCCTGCTTTTAAGCTTGGATTCGGGAGCAAGTTTTGTCGCCCGGGGGTTTGCCAATGATGGGCAGCATCTGGCTGAATTAATTAAGGCAGCTGTTAAACATCAAGGATTTTCGCATGTAGATATTTTACAGCCATGCGTTTCCTTTAATAAGGAGAATACCAATGAATGGTATCGGAGCGTAATTTATAAGCTGGATTCGCATAAATATAAGGCGGATAATTTGCTTCGGGCAAAAGAGAAAGCGGAAGAGTTTGAACAAAATGGCAAGCTGCCGATCGGGATACTTTATCAGCAGGAGCGGGAAACTTATGAAAGCCAAATTCCGCAACTCGCCGGCGAGCCGCTTTGCCGGCAGAGTTTGGAGGGGATAGACTGCTTGGCAAAACTTTAAATAAACTTTTCCGCCAAGTTTTCTTGTAAATAATTCACACTTGTGGAAGGCGGATCACCCGTAGGGTGAAAATTCAAAAAATCTCCCAATATGCTGGGAGATTTTTTAGTATAACTACATAATTTTGTTTTATTTTATATTCTGCAGACTATTTTTCAGCTTGGAAATTTGTTCAATCAGCAGGGTATTAGCCGTTAAAATTATAATGAAAATTAGAATAAGTGAGTTGCTGCCCAAGAAAATGCCGCCGATAATAGCCACGATGGCCGCGCCCATAGTCGTCACAATATTATCCATCGCCACGCCGACAATCGCGTCACCAATGCGGCCTTTAGGATTGATTGAAAAATTATGCACGACCATCATTTCGCCGAAACAACCAATAAGCCCAGCCACAATACCGGTAACGACAAACGGAATATGAGTTAAGTGTGAAAAAATTTCCATCGTTTTAACCATGCTTTCCGCCGTGAACAGAATAGCTATGCCGGACAAGGCTAGGTCCAGCCAAATCCGCCAACTGCCTTGCTGATCATAATATCGTTCCTCTTCAATAATTTCTTTAACCTGTGATTGCGGGCGATGGCTCTTGCGGAAATAATAAAGAACGCTGACGCACAGGATGAACAGGACGATGCCTACGGGCATGATTAACTGGTAAAGATCGCCTGCAATTTTTTCATTTTTGACCTGGCCGAATAACACCATACTAATGGCCACAAAAGCCGTCAGTAGAGTTAAAGCGGTCAAGACGCGAATGGCGCCGTCCATCTCTTTGATTGATGGCTTGACGTTATGCTCTCCCAGTGGTTTTAAGCTCCCAGCAGACTTAAAAAACGGAAACATCAGCACGGTTTGGTGTTTTATATTGGCCAAATTTTGTCGGTAAATACACCAGACAGCGTGCAAGATATTATAGATATTGGAACCGAAAGTGGTTGAAGCAGCAATAATCGCCAGGTTGATGGCGCGTACATAATCCGTGTTTCTGACTTGTAAAGAGATAAGAGCGGCTACGACGCCGATGACCATGTCCGGAAAGGCAGTGCCAAATGCCTGGAGAAAGCCACCGGCTAATTTTGTCCTATTTTTTAGAACATCCGTGGTTTCCTCAATCACTTTTGCCGTGCCGCGGAAAACATAACCGATGCCGATATAGAAAATGAGGATAATCGCCGTCGCTTGCAACCACCAGACCTCTGTGTTTTCCAGAACTCGGCCGACAATCAGAAAACGTAAACCCAAAGCAAAGGCGATAAAAATGATAATCCTGGAAAATTGATTTTTTGTCTGCATAAAAAATTAGTGTTGCATCTTTAAAATAATTATAACATCTTTTGGCAAGTTTTCCCTAATAGATTAATCATAACTCATTAGAGCAAATTTTTCAAGAGAAATGAGCTTAAAAAATTTACTGCTTTGGCGGCAAATTCTTTTATAAAAATTATTAAATTAAAAATTAAAAATTAAAAAAAAGGAGCCCCAGGCAGAATTGGATTCCGCAAGGGGCTCAAGTACGAATTGTTTTAGCATAATTACTGGTTTATGTCAACAACTTGTAGTCGTTACCCTAGAATGACAGGGTTTACCGTTATGTTAGAATGACCAAGTTCAATGATCAAGTGCAACACCTAGCAAAAAACAGTCTCGCCTTAGCGGGAATGCAATAAATAATATGAAATTTTTTTAATGTGGTTCAAGCCGATATTTTTCGCCACAGGCGTATCTGTTTTAGATATGACAAATTATTTTTGACGGCAAATTTATAAATCAAAAAATAAAAAGAATAATTAAAATTAAAATCAAACAAATATCAAAAACAACTTCTTGTTTGGAATAATACTTTATGAACCCCCTTATTACAAACTTTCTAGAAGGAAAAAATGGATAAAAATCCGCACTATTTAAAGCGTCAAAAACTAAATGGAAAAAGTAAGCTATGGAAAATACTAAACCAAAATTAAAGTTAACTACTAAGAGCAGAAACGAGACGACTAACCAGCTAAAAATATTGTGCAAAAAATTTCTCTGGTCGCCCCATAGATCTGTTTCGTCGGAGATTGCTTTGAATAATTTGCGCGGTTTAAATAGAATGCCGTGGCGAAAATATGAAATCGTATGGTCTAAGTCCATTACCAAGGAACCAGCAAGTGCCGCGGGGAAATCTCCTATTATTTTGCCGATTATTAAGCTAGCTAATACGTGTGTCGGTAAAGTCATTTGGAATCTCAAAAAATGATTAAAAGTTTTCTTTTAATGTGATTTAACCCGACCTGTTTCCATCAGAATTTCAGCGAGGCGAACCAACGAAATTTGACTTTTCCTTACTGGTGCGTTTGTTTG
>PFHP01000014.1 GCA_002782365.1 Candidatus Kuenenbacteria bacterium CG_4_8_14_3_um_filter_39_15
AAAGCTGCCAGCTGCGCAGCTGATTGCCAGACTCTTCTGATGATGCCCAGGAATAATAAGTTTGCACCCCGGAAGAACCAGGCAAAACGCAATATCTCATTGACGAATAATATTCTTTTCTCTCACCGCTAGACCCTTCGGATAAATTGGTAAATTCCTCACAGCCGTTATGGCTGGCCGGGCAAGTCTTGACAGTCGCGGCAGTGGCAATAAAATTCATTGGATTTTCTCTGGTTGCTGGAATCACTGGCTCAAAAAATGACGGCTGTTCCAAATAACTCTTAAAACCCACGCATTCTGCAGGACACATATAATTTTCTCCAGCTACTCCTGGTACTTTTGGTCCGGTGTATGAAACAGGACTAAAAAATCTACAGCCAACATCTTCTGTATCACAGGATAAAGCATAGTCTGCGCATTCCGGACGACCTGATTCTACACAACTTTCAATGTCATCGCGCCAAAAACCGCTACAACTATTTTTATCTGTGCCAGTCACTTTGGTATAGCCTTGACAATTATAATATTCAGGCGCTTTTCTCAAATTTGTTTTTGGCGAAGATTCATAAACAATTATTTTGGCAATACCTTCCCCTGTTTTGTCCATTAAATCCTGCTCTGTATATTCATCTGCTAAACTTGCCGTACTCACTCTGATAAATCTGGAACAGCCTGTTTGATCTTCAGAACACTCATTGTCGCTGGCGCGTTTGTTCAGATAAATTCTATCGGCGCTGGCGCTCTCATCCCAGCTGCGCTGATCTGGAACCCAATCCTCCAAATATTCGCGGCAACCCACATCGTTTTCATCACACTCGCCCAAACCAGAAAGAGTATTGGTCAAATACCCCACTTCAACACCATCCCTTGTTTTATACGCCCGGCAAGTATTAAACACTGGGTCGCATTGAGTGCCATGGATGCTCCAAACTGGTTTTTCTTTGGTGCAATAACCATAATATTCGCAACCCTGCGCGCCTTCTTTAATGCAGCTCCGTTCATCAGCGCAATAATCAAAGCGGATTACCAGCTCGTTTTTTTCATCCTCGCTGATGACGCCATCAAAATTTGAGTCAACGCTCATTATAATTGTTTCTTTGTCAACCAACTCTCCCGGCCCCTGTTTCAAACAGATATTTTCCGGCGCTTTTAATACCCAATTCGGATCAACTAATTTATAATACGGTGAAGCGGGGTTATCATAATCTTCAATTAAGCTATTTAAAGTAATCTGCCGGGGGCTGTTATCAAATCGGCCAAAATATTCTGCCGCCAGCTCCCAGCCCACTGGCACAATCCTATACTTTCTCATAATGACCAGCGACCGATAGGAATAAATCTGCTCTTGAGTCGTGGCCGTGCCTCCGCTCTTGCCTTCAACTTTAAAGCCCAACGGCCAATCACCATGCAAAAATCCCTTGTTTAGAGCTTCTCCCACTGTTATGGGTGGCTCTTCCATTATTGCCATGCGCAAGCCATCATCAATCACACAAGAATATTGGCTACTGGTATTATCGCAAGTTAATTTACTTATCACATCAAACTTTCCACCAAATTGATAATTTGTCTCCCCCAAATCAGCAAATCTTTCTCTAGCTGCCTGAACTGGGCTCTGCCCTATCCCAAAATTTGGTCCATACCCACTTGTCGTCGGCTGATCATTAACTAACCCCTCTTTATATTTTTTCATCAACTTACTCATTAAAGTATTAGCAAATGGACCAATAAAATCAGCTGTCAGCTCGCCTGTAAAAACTTTTTTTTCATCAAGTGACCACTCAATTGGTTTTACTCCGAGTAATGCAGTTATCGCTGCCGGCGTTTTTATCTTGCCGCTAATTTTTGAAGTTACCGCTTTCCATCCTTGATTAATCTCCAGCTCTAATTTTGCTAAATCAATCTTATTTTGCTGCCCCTCTTGAACTTCTGTCGTTATTGTGAGTAATGCCCCCAATTCATTGCTTGCAGGATTGAACATATCTGCCACAGCTGGCAAATCAATAAGTTGTATTTTTCTTACGTCCTTAATATTCTTCATCATCTTGGTAAAACTGCACTGCGGTTTCTGTTTACGGAAAAATTCTTTGGCAGTAATTTCAATGTTAACTTTAGCTAGTTGATCAATTGGCTTGCATAAATCCACACCCCACTTCTTCTTAATCTGATTATTCAAGGCATCTCCTAAAAAAGCATCACCCTCTTGTTGAATATAATCTTTAAAACTGGTTTGAAACATCGGCGCTTGTCCTTTATCTCCAGTCGCAAGATAAGTTGCTGTATCCACTGCAATATTATTAACCATACTCTTTAATGCTTGTCTAAATCCCATAGCTCCAAGTTTTTCATAGGCCTTATTAGCCTGTTCTAATACTCTGCCTATTATATCAAAAGGTATTTTAAATATATTAAAAATACTCTGATTAAAATCAATAAATGCATGGGCTGATCCTGGGTTAAACCCCACCACGCCTGTCAAAACAATAGCCCAAATCAAAATCGCCACAATTACCCTTCTGGTCCATACATATTTTTTATACTGTTTATATAAATCGTCCATATTTTATTGTTGTTGTTCCTTAAGGGTTTCTTCTAATGTTTTTATCAGCTCCTCGTCCGGAATCGCATCCAGCTGTTCCTTGCTAATTCCGCCGGCAGCTAAAAGCGCCTGCCTAATTTCCGCAATCTGCTCTGGAGTATAGCTGCTAGCTGTTGGCTGTAAGCTGTCTGTTGTTTGCTGGGAACTACTAGTTGCCGTTGCTGATCCTTCCAAATTCTCCCCTGTTCCCTGGCTTCGGCAATTCTGGCCTTTGGGACAATTAGGATCATAGCCACCGTCAATCTCCTGCTTGTCGCTGAAGCCATCGGAATCACTGTCAGCCAGATAGGGCGAGGTGCTATAAATATAAAGCTCGTCAAAATCAGACAAACCATCACCGTCGGTATCAGTTAATTTTAACTCCTCTATATTCGGCTCCAAATTGTCAAAGCTACTTAATAAATCCTGACTATTATCAGCCAGCTCTGTTCCGCCGATATTTATCCTTCTCGTTATCTGTAAAACCCCTAAAATTAAAGTTGACATGCCGAAAAATACCAAAACCCCAAACATCAGCTTGGTTCCCGTGTTTTTTCTATTATTGTTTAGATCATTTAACATTTATTCTATATTCATTATACAATACTTTTCATCAATTTCCTAGCTGTGTATAAAAAAATAGAATTTATCCTGAAGCCGACTTTACGTCGGGGGAAGGACCCCATGAATAATAAGATAATTTCTAAAGCTTTTTCCCCAATTCAATCCATTTATCAACTGATATCTCCTGTGCTCTTACTTTTTCATCCAAACCAATTTCTTTTAACGCCTGTTTTACCTTTTCTATTCCATAAATACCCCCTAAATTATTTTTCAACATTTTTCTTTTAGCCGAAAAACCAGCTTTCACCACTCTAAAAAAAATTTCATCGTTGACTTTTAACTTTTCAGCCTTAGGCTGATTCGCCTTCAGCGATCGCGAACTTTTCACACTGGAAATTGGCGGAGAACTTTTAACTTTTAACTTTACTACCACGCTATCCACTTTGGGCTGCGGCCAAAAATTTCCCTTGCCAACACTAAATAAAATTTTCGGCTCACTATAATATTGCGCCATCACTGACAAAAGAGACATTCTGCCCGGTTTGGCCACCATTCTTTCCCCCACTTCCCTCTGCACCATTAAAATATATTCATCTGCCGTATTCTTTTCTAACATCATTCTTAAAACATGCGAGGTAATCTGATATGGCAGATTAGCCACTACTTTGTTAAATTTATCTTTTCCATCTAAAAATTCCAAAACGTCAGCTTGAATTAACTCCAGATTTTTTATTTTATTTGTTAAATAAAAATACAATTTTTTATCCAGCTCCACGGCCACTACTTTACTTTTTTTTATCAGCTCCTCTGTCAGGACTCCCAAGCCCGGTCCAATCTCCAAAACCAGATCATCCTTATTCAGCTCCGCCGCCTGAATAATCCTGTCTCTGACACTTTCACTGACTAAAAAATTCTGGCCTTTGCTTTTAGCCGGCCATATCTCTAGCTCTTTACAAATATCTTTGATATGATTAATTGATGTGATACTCATATATATAATTATACTAAAAAAATTTTAAAATTGGAAATTTTTTAAAATTTTCAGCCTGCGGCTGATCCGCCTTCCACGAGCTTGAATTATTCACAAAGAAACTTGGCGGAAAAATTTATAATTATTTATGTTTCTGCTAATCAACAAACCCCCCAACATCACCTCTCATGATGTCGTAAATAAATTGCGCCAAATCACAGGTCAAAAACGGATTGGCCATGCTGGCACCCTTGATCCATTTGCCACTGGTCTTTTGATTGTTGCCCTTGGCCGAGAATCTACAAAAAAATTAGACCAGTTTTTAAAACTTGATAAAACCTACCAAGCCACTCTGCAATTAGGCGCGGTTTCTGATACTTATGATAAAACGGGGAAAATCAAAACAATAAGCAATCAGCAATCAGCAATAAGCAAAGCGAAAATTATTAAAACTTTAAATACATTCATTGGTCTCCAATTCCAAGTCCCACCTCAATTTTCTGCTAAAAAAATCAATGGCCAAAAAGCATATCAATTAGCCAGAAGCGGCAAAATAGTTAAACTTAAACCGCAAAAAATAGTAATCTATAATATAAAATTAAAAGAGTTTAAAATTAAAAATTTTCACCCTGCGGGTGATCCGCCTACCACACGCATGGATTATTTACAAGGAAACTTGGCGGAAAAATTTAAAATTGAAGTGCATTGTTCTTCCGGAACTTACATCAGGAGCCTAGCTCATGATGTGGGTCAAAAATTAGACGGTGGCGCTTATTTAGAAAAACTTAGGCGCACGCAAATAGGAACTTTCAAACTAAAAGATGCTATCTCTCTAAATAAATTAACTAAAAATAACTGGCAAAAATTTACTCTGGTCAATCTTCCTCTGCCTCACAAAACTCGCGCTCTTGTCTTTGGCACTTTTGACAAATTGCATCCCGGCCACCGGCGCTTTCTCGCTCAAGCAAAAAAATTAGCTGATGAGCTCTATGTTGTGGTCGCCCGAGACGTCAATGTCAAAAAAATAAAAGGTCATTGGCCAAATCAGGCTGAAATTGCCAGACTGAAAAATTTAAAAAACGCCAATTTAGCAACGGAGGTGATGCTCGGCTCAATTGATATAAAAAATCGCTGCCACATTATTAATAAAATAAAACCAGACATCATCGCCCTTGGCTATGACCAAAAAATAAACATGACTGAACTCAAAGCTAAGCTTAAAAAATATAAATTAAATCCCGCCATCATCCGACTTAAGCCATATCATCCAGAAAAATATAAGAGCTCACTTATATAAATTTTGACCGTTTTTATACTCTCCTCCCCTTATAAAGGGGAGGTGTCCCCGACTTTATGTCGGGGACAGAGGGGTATGAACATTGATAAATTTTTACCACCCTGCCCCGATTTACATCGGGGCACCCCTCCTTAGAAAAGAGGGGAGATAAAAAAATTTTGACACCAAACAATCCTCGTGTTAAACTGTCCTTAATTAATAATAAAGTGTAGGTCACTGCGGTGCCTTCGGCACAACGCAGTGCCCGTTCTCACTACTCGGACTGAATCAATTCAGTCCTCGTTAAACGCTCGAACTATGCCTCAATTAAAACAGTCAGCTAAACGTTTGCGCCAATCAATAAAACGCGCCGTAGCTAACAAACGCGTCAAGGACAACATTGATTATCTTTTGCGCAACTTTAAAAAAGCACTCACTGCTAAAAACAAAGAACAAGCTCAAGATTTTGCCAAAAAATTAATCAGATCAATCGATAAGGCGGCTAAACGCAATATTTATCATCCCAATAAAGCTGCCCGCAAAAAATCCAGAATGATTAAAAAACTGAATCAATTAAAATCATAGCTCTGCGGATATTTAAATTTCAACAATAAATAATTCCAAAACCGTCTGGCCGCTCTCCCCTAATTTTAAGCGAATATCCGTCTCAAGCAATTTATTATATATCCTCTTTAATTCAAGAAAGCTATACTTACTTGCCTGTGGTATGGCTTTTTGTATGGCAAAAGGATGCAACGAAAGTTTACTGGCAATACTCCGGCTGTTGCTCTCGCCCTTGTCAAGTTCGTTTCTTACCTGAATTAAAATCCTGAACTGCCTGACAATCATCGTTAATAAATAAATGTCATTTACTCCCGCCGCCAGTTGGTCATTGATTAACTTTAAGGCCAGTTGTTTATTCTTAAGAGCGATGGCATCGCACAGATTAAAAATATTATCGTCAATTTTAAACAAGACCGATTCTCCAATGTCTTCTTGAACAATTTCGCCTTGACGAGTTCTGGCAATCAGCTTATCAATCTCGCCAGCTAAGGCCCATAAATTTCCATCAGATTTACTCGCCAAAAGACCGGCATTCTGTAAATTTATTCTGCCGCCTTTTTGTCTCACCCTTGCTTCTATCCACTTCACCAAATCATTATTTAAAAGCAGCTCAAACTCTTCCTTAAATTTACCACCGGCCAAGTATTTGAACAGCGCCGACCGCTTGTCCGGTTTTTCGTCCCAAAAAATTATCACATTGTCTTTGAGCGAATCCCGATAATTCCCCTTTTTTAAAATCTCCAAAACCTCTGTTTGAAAATTTTTCTGCCTTTTAAAAACATCGCGCGCGACAATCATCCTTTTGGGCGACAAAAATGACTGGGTAGCCACCGCTTTATTAAACTCATCAATGCTGATTTTTTCCCCGTCAAGCGCTGCTAAATTAAAACCAGACTTATCAACTTGCCTGATAAATTTCTCTTTCAGACTATTCAGTTTTTCCCGCGCCCGAAAAGTATCCGGGCCGTAAAGAAAGATGACCATATCTAAAATAATTAATAAAAACCTTGCCACAAAAGCAAGATTCTAACATCAAATAATCAACATACTTATCTCAATCGCAGGTTTAATTTCTTATAAAAATTCTCCCTATTGCCTATCATAATCACCAAAATTACTAGCTCTTGCTCATAGATATCATAAATAATCCTATATTCTATGCCCTGAAAAGAAAAACCAAACTTCCATAAACTTATCTTTTTAATTCTAAGTCTTTCTCCCTGTCTTGGGTTTAGGCTTAAGGCAGGCAAAATTTCACCAACTATCATTTCTCTTGCTCCGCTATCCAGTTTTTTAAAATCTTTCTTAACACTTTTTCTAAACTTTATCTCGTACATAAGTTAAACTATACTTTCTAACTCGGCTAAACTAATCACCGCGCCTCTTTCATATTCTACTCTTCCTTTTTTCGCTTCTTTTTCTATTAAATCAAGAATTTCTGGCTCTTCTATCCAATCTTTATTTTTTAATAAACCAATCTTCTTTACCCGTAAAAGTTGTTTACAAATTTGACCGACCTGATCAGGAGTAAGCTGAATAACTATCTCAAAAGGATTATCTTTAATTTTAGCTTGCTTTAAATTTGTACGAATTTTGACACTCATATAATTAATTTTATTTTATCTATTTAGATTATAACTTGCTGTGTTTTAACTGTCAAATTTGACAAATTTTTACTTTTATGCTAATGTAATATGACCTCAAAATACCCAAATTCCGCCCTTTTTATCCTTATACTACCGGATAAATCATTATCCTGTCTTATAAAGATAAAAAGAAAAATTGACAACTTAATGAAAGGAGAAAATCTTGAGAAGAAAAATCGTTTTTTTGTGTGGGGTGGTGTTTATTGGATTTTTTTCTCAAGATGTCACTCCACAAACTTCCGCGCCAGATTCTCTGGACGCGGAAACCCAAAAGGTTTTTGAGTTGCTGGGATTCAAGCCCCCAAAAATTGGGTCGGTAAAAACCGACACAAAAACCGACTCAATCCCCCCAGCCCAGCCCGCCGTCTCCCAACCCCCAGCCGACACGACCGCCAAAGTCGCCGTTGAGCCAGCCAAAACTTATTATTCCCGAGTCATAACAACCCAGGTAATAAGTTCAGGCGGCCAGCAATACGCATCAGCGTATTCGGCCTACCCAGGCTATGGTGCATATTCTGGTTATATTTCTTATGAGGACCAAGCCAGGATAGCACAAGAGCAGGCAAAAAACATTGTCGAGCAACTCGCGCGAGAAACCGCGCAAGAGATTGCAAGGCAGGACAGCTTGCGTCTTGCCAATGCAACAAAACAATGGGAAGAAATTGGCATGCGCCGCCCGCACTATCAACCCTTCCCGGTTGACGGCTCCGAGCTTGATCGTTTTCTTTGGTCGCTTGGAAAATTGGAATCAGGGCATCGGTATTATATCCATAACCCCTATTCTGGGGCTTATGGAAAATACCAATTCGTCCCGTCAACCTGGCGGCTTTGGGCAAGCCGTTATGCTCAAACCAACGGCAAAAACGCCGCCGAGCAAACGCCGGAAAACCAGGAGAGAGTGGCGCGTTTTAAAACTCAAACTCTCTATGGTCAGTACGGCAACTGGTGGGATGTTGCCAGTATCTGGTTTTCTGGACGGCCATATAGTTCATTCCAGCGACCCTGGCAAATTAGTGACGGCTACATGTCGCTACCCGGCTATACGAGAGCCGTGGTCAGGGGGATGAATCAATAACAAAAAAAACAAAAATTCAAATGTCCTGCTCCCGGGACGAAAAATATGGGAGAGGAAAAAATGAAAACAAAATTATTCTATTTCGTCTGGGCAGCGATTTTCATCGCTTTAATTGCTCCCGCTCCCGC
>PFHP01000054.1 GCA_002782365.1 Candidatus Kuenenbacteria bacterium CG_4_8_14_3_um_filter_39_15
GGCTCTGGCAGTTATTGTTATAATGTGCTTAAAGATTTTCTGTTTACTTTTCCAGAGAAGTTTTGTGAGGGCACAAATAATGCCTGCAAATTTGATACGGACTGTTCTTTGGGCATAAAATGTCTCGCCGCTAACAATGTTCACTGGTGTGGCGGGGCTAATAAAATTTGTACCACGGATGACGATTGCCTTGGCGATGATCAGTGTGAAAAAAATATAGACTCCATCGGCGTTAGGGTTTACAACAACAATGAGCATTTATCGCCGCCTGCTTGGTATGAAAAATACGCCCACAACCCCGGTTCTTACTCGCGCAAAGAAATAGATAGTTACGAAGCCATTGTTTCTGGCCGGACTAACTATGTTGGCTTTGCCACAGACAAGGGTAGCGGTATTTATACTGATATGTTTTTAATCTCCCATTCTGACAATTACCAAGCCGTAACTTTAAATATTTATGATCAATTAATTAAAAATCTAAAATTCAATGCTGGTTATGTTGATAATGTCCGAGCTTGCACTAATGGCAAGTATTGCACTAAAGATTCTGACTGCCCACAAGGGGAGACCTGTAATGCCGAAAAAGATAAACTTGCCCGCGATGTTATTCGTTTTGGTCATCTTAATGAAATGAAATATCAGTTGGAAAAATATCGCGGCAGCTGCACCGGCCACCCAGAACTGGCTTGCCAAAAAGATTCTGACTGTCCCAACGATGAACAGGGCACGCCGTTTGTTTGTCTGGTTAAAAATAATACTTACCCATTATTATCAGCAGGCACTTATCTTCAGGGTTCCAGTGTTTCTGTTTGGGATTCATGGCATGATACTTTTGCCAAGCTTTTAGGTGCCAGTCCTTTACTTGACCCAATTAATGAAGTTTTCTGCGATGATTCTACTGCCTATAATGATGAATGCTGGGATAAAGACCAGAAAAAATTTCAGTGCGATGCAGGCTCACATTTTTATCATTACGAAGCAATTTCTGGTGGTCAAAAGTATAAGCTCTCCACTAATATGGAATACGCCCAATCAGGCTGGCAGCCTGGGAATATTACCATTGACAGCGTTGACAAATCAGAATTTTGTTCAAATTAAATTTTCCCTCTCCCTGGCCCTCCCCCGCTTACGCGGGGGAGGGCCAGGGAGAGGGCTCAAATATGCAATCACCAGAAAAAATCCATTTAGCTAGACAATTCAGGAGAGAGCCTACAAAATCAGAAAAAATATTATGGCAGGCATTGCGCAGAAAAAACTTTTTAGGATTTAAATTCCGTCGCCAACATGTTGTTGAAGGTTATATTATTGATCTTTATTGCCATAAATTAAAACTAGCCGTTGAAATTGATGGCCAAGTCCACATTCAGACGGCCGAGGACGATCAATATAGGCCACAGATTCTTGAAAGAAAAGGCCTTATCTTTTTTAGAATTTCAGTTCAGGAAGTTGAAGAAAAATTAGATGAAGTTTTAAAAAATTTAGAGAGTTTTATAAAAAATTTAAGCTAAAATCTATGTTTGAAGACAACCAAACACAACCAAATACACCACCAACCGGAGAAGAAAAACCAATTACTCCGCGTACTGTCATACCACCGCTAGTTTCACCAACTGGCAAAGACAGCAGCCAGGAGTCAGCAAGAGAACCAGAGGATATTTTCAGTCAAAACGAGCCAAGCTTAAAAGCAGCTCCTTCGTCTTTTGTTAAAAAGGATGGCGGGCAGACAGCCATACCAGACCAGCTGCCGGTTATGCCGGAAGTTTTACCGCCTATTGCCGAAACTGGCCTTGATAAAAAAAATTTAATCATCTTTATTCTTATTGTTGCCGCGATTATCGGCTTAGTCGCCGCAGTCGTTTGGTGGTTTCTGCGTCAAAAAAATAATAATGACTCAAATATCAACCCAGCAGTTTTAGATTTATTTACTAATACTAATACTAACCAAGAACCATCTAAACCCGCGGAAAAAACAAACGAAACACCTGCCGCCAGCCAGCCAGAAAATTCTGCTGACGTTGATGGCGATGGGCTGACTGACCAAGAAGAAGCCGCTCTGGGCACCAGCATTAATTCTCCTGATACTGACAATGACGGCCTTTATGACCGCGAAGAAGTCAAAGTCTATCAGACCGACCCGCTTAAAAGTGACACTGATAATGACGGCTGGAAAGATGGGGAAGAGGTGCAGAAAAACCAAGACCCTTTAAGCTCTGACCCAGCGCCTTTGCCGGAAAATTATTTTCAATCCAAAGAATATCATTTCAGTTTTATTTATCCTCAAGAAATGGTGCTTGAATCATCTCAAGGCAATGTCGTTCAATTTAATGACAATATTAATCAAATCAAACTCTACATCTATATTAATGGCAGTCAGCCTTCATTGCCAGCTTCTGATGTGAGCTATACCATTGGGCAAGCGGCCGGCAAATTAATTATCAAAAATTATACTCAAAACCCAACGGATGCCACTCCCTATGCCACTCAATTTACCACCCAACATTATACTAGCGAGAATGGTTTGGGCTATCTTATTTACTATTTAGCCACCAAACGGGCTGATAATCATCAAGAAAAATTTGAAAATATTTTACAAACTTTTGAATTTAATTAATCAAACATATGCACCAACCAGGCGAACAATCATCAGCTAGCCCATTCCAATCGGCAAAAAATTTAGCAGAAAATTTTGAGGTGCGCACTATGCCCCTAAAGTTTTTGAGTATGCGGCCAAATTTTAAAATAGGCAAAACGGGTGAGCCGGGCAAACCGCTTGGCCTTAAGAAAAATTTGATTATTGGTATCGTCGTGATTATCGTTTTAGGCGCTTTAATGGTGCTGGCTGCCTGGCTTTTTTTAAGAACCGTTGGCCCTCAACCCGCCTCGCCAACAACCGTTCTACCGGATGTTGCGCTGCCAGCGGCTGTTAACCCGGCCGCTGAAGCAACCCAGCCTGAAAAAAATCAGGAGAGCGAGCAACTGCTTAATTTTGACTCATGGTTAACTTATGATGCTCCTGATTTCAACTTCAATTTAAAATATCCAGCAGAGTGGCCAAGCGCACAATTGGAAAATCGCGCTAATATTAGCCACTCAATAGCTTTTAAAAGCAAGGATTTAGAGCAATTTAAAATCACCGTCTTTAATAATAACCAAAATCAAAATTTACTCGCCTGGGTTGAGTCGCTGGCCATCTTGCCGGAGAGCCTTGAATCATATACTTTAAGTAATCAGCCTGGCTATATCTACCGCGGAGGCTTTGAAAAACTTTTTAATATCTATGCTGCCTATGGCAATAATTTATACTCATTGGAGTTCCAAACTAGCGAGGATCCAATAGTCAGCCAGATTTATAATCAAATACTGGCCACCTTCCAATTTACTGGTGAGCCGGAGTCTCTTAACCCAGAGGAAAATCAGCCGCAATTTATGCCAGCCAAAGATTCCGATCTTGACGGCCTGACCGACAGGGAAGAAGAAATATATGGCTCTGATAAATTACTGCCTGACAGTGATGGCGATTCCTATACCGACGGCGATGAGGTCGCCAACCTTTATAATCCCACCATTGCTGGTAGCGCCCGCCTTTACGAATCATCTCTGGTCGCCACTTATGTTAATCCCAAGTATAACTATAATATTGTTTACCCTATGGGTTGGCAGGTTAAAGGGGGAGATGATTCGGTCTTGTTCCAAGATCCCCAAGGCGAATTTGTCCAAGTTTTAATTCAACCCAATAACGGCTATCTGGCTATTAGAGACTGGTATGGCGACAATCTGGGAGACAACATTGACGGGCTGCCAGACTTAAAAGTCGCCGACCAGCTGGCTGTCCGTAGTCCCGATGCCCTGCGAGTTTATTTTATTTTTGGTGATAATATTTATAGTCTTATCTACAATATCGGTTTGCGCAATGATGCTAATTTCATGGCTACTTTTAATATGATGATCAAGAGTTTTAAGTTAATGAGCAGCTGATATGATCACCATCGCCAACCATACTTGTTATCAAGTTTCCCAAAAATTAGTTAGAACTGTCTTAAATAAATCCTGCCGAGCTTTAAAAATAAAAGCAACAGAATTATCCGTTGCTTTTGTCACATCAGCCGAAATTAGCAAGCTCAATCAAACATACCGCCGGCAGGCTAGGCCAACAGATGTTTTAAGTTTTGCTTATGGGTATGATAGAAAAGAATTGAATGGCGAAATCATTATTTGCTATCAACTTGCCAGGCAGAATGCCCGGGAGTATCATCACTCGGTCAAGCAAGAAATCAGCCGGCTTTTAATCCATAGCCTTTTGCATTTAATTGGCTATGACCATAGAAAAGCTGGCGCTGCTAAAAAAATGGAGGCGCTGGAAAATAAAATTATTAACTTATGATAAAACTTAATCAGCTTATCCGCAGTTTCAGCTATGCTCTTCGCGGTTTTAAATTTGTTTGGCAAGAGCAGAATTTTAAAATTCAAATATTGATCGCTCTGATTGTAGTTATTCTGATGTATCTCTACAACTTGACGCGCCTGGAGCGAGTTGCTCTGATTATTGTAATTTCTGCCGTTTTAATCCTTGAATCATTGAATACAATTTTTGAACACCTAGCCGATATTTTAAAACCGCGCTTGCATGATTATATTATGATTATCAAGGACATTATGGCCGCTATTGTCCTAATGGCCTCAATTGGCGCTGTAATTATCGGTCTTTTAATCTTTTGGCCGTATTTTTTTGGCTAAACGCCAGAAATTTAGCCCCGTATAATATTTGTATACAAGTCCGCGGATTGCCGAATAAAATGTTTAAGGGCGGTGGATAACTTTTTGTATAAAGTTTATTTTTGTTTTATAATAATGATAATGATCAGGATAAGGAATTTATCCTAAAAAAATTATGAAGGAGCGTTTTATTACCGGTTTAGATATCGGTACAGCATATATCCGGGTAGTTACTGGCCAGTATAATCCACAGGACGGCAATTTTTATATTGTTGGTTGCGGTGAAGTGCCGTCAGCCGGGATATCTAAAGGTGTTATTGTCAGCATTGAGGATGCCGTTTCCGCCATTACAGCCGTTCTTGAACAGACCGAGCGGATGATTGGTTCGCCGATTGAACGGGTCTTCGCTGGCATTTCTGGGGTGCATATCGTCACCCAAGAGTCAAAAGGCGTCATCACGGTTTCACGGGCTAATGGTGAAATAAGGGAAGATGATGTTGAGCGGGTTATTGCCGCCGCCCAATCCGTGGCCACTCCGCCCAACTATGACATTGTTCATGTGATTCCTAAAGATTTTTCCATTGACAATCAGACGGGCATTAAAGATCCGGTGGCGATGACCGGCATTCGCCTGGAAGTTAATACTCAAATTATCCTTGGCCTTTCTTCACAAATAAAAAATATCACTAAAGCGGTTTACCGTACCGGCGTAGAAATTGATGATTTAGTTCTGGCCGTTCTAGCTAACGCTGAAAGTGTCCTTTCAAAAAGGCAAAAAGAGTTGGGCGTGGCACTGATTAATATCGGCGAATCAACCACTTCCGTCGCAGTTTTTGAAGAAGGTGATTTACTGACCACTTCGGTTTTGCCGCTTGGCTCAAATCATGTCACCGCTGATATTGCCATTGGCCTACGCACCTCGCTTGATGTTGCCGAAGATATTAAATTGGAATATGGCCACGCTGTGCCAGAGGCTGTCAGCAAGCGCGAAGAAATAAATTTATCTGATTTTTCCGAGACTGAAAAGGAAACAGTTTCTCTGAAATACATTTCAGAAATTATTGAAGCCCGTATGGAAGAAATATTTGATATGGTTGACAAAGAGCTGATCGCCGTTGATCGCTCTGGCCTGCTGCCGGCTGGTGTAGTGATTACCGGCGGCGGCGCTCAACTGCCGGGTATTGTTGAAGTTGCCAAAAACAGATTCCGCCTGCCAGCCTCGCTTGGTTATCCTTTAAATATCAATACCGCCATTGATAAGGTTAATAATTTGTCTTTTACCACCGCCATTGGACTTGCCTATTGGGGCGCGGAAATTATGGGCAACCAGTCTAAAAGCATCTTAAGTAAATTGAAATTGCCTTCTTTCAGAATAAAATCAATTGCCGAGCTAGCTGCCAAAGGTAAAAAATGGATAAAATCGTTAATGCCTTAATAGCAGGCGTTAACGGCTTAATTAAGCCGTTAACTGCCTTAGAATTTTGGTTGCCTTGACTAATTCCCAAAACTATATAAGATAAAAATTATTATCAATCAATATTATTCCCAATTAATTTTATTAGGCTATGGCTACTAAAAAAGCTGACAATATAAGTAAAAAGAAAACTATTGAAGTCAAGCCGGACATTGAGACTTTCGCCAAAATCAAAGTCGTGGGCGTCGGCGGTGGTGGCGGATCAGCCATTAATCGCATGGTTGCTAGCAATATCGCTGGTGTTGATTTTATTTCTATTAATACTGATGCCCAGGCTCTCCACCAAAATTTATCTAAAAATAAATTGCACATTGGCCGGACTGTCACCCGCGGCCTAGGCGCTGGTATGAATCCGGAACTGGGCACCAAATCAGCTGAAGAGTCTTCTAGCGAAATCCGGGAGGTTCTTAAAGGCTCTGATATGATTTTTATTACTTGCGGCCTTGGCGGCGGCACAGGCACGGGAGCCGCGCCGGTTATTGCCGCCGTTGCCCGTGATGTCGGCGCTTTGACCGTGGCTGTTGTGACTCGGCCTTTTTCATTTGAAGGCGCCCAGCGCCGCACGATTGCTGACAAGGGGCTGGAAGAATTGGCCGGCAAAGTTGACACCATTATCAGTATTCCTAATGACAGAATTTTGCAAATTATTGATAAAAAAACATCACTCCTTGACGCCTTTGCGGTGGTTGATGACGTTTTGCTCCAAGGTGTCAAAGGTATTTCAGAATTGATCACTAAGCCCGGTCTGATAAATGTTGATTTTGCCGATGTCAAGGCCATTATGAAGGAGTCTGGCTCGGCTTTGATGGGTATTGGTCAGGCAGGCGGTGAAAACCGCGCTGTTGACGCTGCCAAAATTGCTATTGATTCGCCCCTTTTAGAACTGTCAATTGAGGGAGCTAAGGGCGTGCTATTCACTATTACCGGCCCAAGCGACCTGTCCATGAATGAAGTCAATGAAGCGGCTCGGCTAATTACCGCTTCGGTTGACTCTGGCGCTAAAATTATTTTTGGCACCATTATTGACGACAGCCTTAAGGGTGAGGTGGCTATTACCGTCATTGCCACTGGCTTTGCTGAAGACAAAGCCAAACGCGATTCAAAATTTGACGGGCTGGGCGGCGGTTCGTTTTCCATCCGTGGTTCCAGCCCAACTTTTATGCCGACCATTAAAAAGGATTCAGATCAACAATTAACGTCTGATAACAGAGATAAGCCCGGTAAGAAAATTAGAGTGCCGGTTAAAGACGAGTCTGTTTTCTCCCAAGGCAGGGAAGACGACGAGCAAGACACCCAGGGCGAACTAGAAATCCCCGCCTTTATCAGGCGCAAAATGAAATAATCTGCCAATCTGATAGATAGCAAAAGCACTTTTCAAACGGGTGCTTTTTTAAATTTAGTACACAGAATACAATACCTATAATTTATACTCTTGCCAATAATTAGCCAATCTGCTAAATTAATAATGTCCTTTCTTTATTCTCTAAACATAATTTTATGGACAGCCAGCTTGATAAAATTTTAAGTATTGTCAAACGTCTCGGCGGCCGAGTCGTAGTTTTAAAAGATGAGGCGGAATTTGTTGTCGCCGGCCTTGACGAATATTTGCGGCTGATTGAAGGAGGAGAAAAGCTTAGTCAGCTTTCTGAATCTGAAATGCTTGATAAAATCAACCGTGATATTGCCGCCTGGCGCGCCACGCAAGATGACTTAAACCAGGAACAAAACGAACTTAACTTTTTAGATGAGCCGCCGACGTCGAGCTATCAGCAGTTAGATAATCTTACTGTCCAAGACGAAATTGATACATTGGCTGATGATTTTGATTCTGGTGATAATGACGGCAACCAAGCCATCTTGGAGCAAGAGGACAAAGATAAAACAGCTGATGAAGATTTAGACTGGGATGATTCATTTGATTTTGAGGATGATGAGACTGATCATATTAATGATAATGATAAGGCAGAGGATATTCTGCTAAAGAAACTAAGAAAAAATAATTTTGGCTATCTTGACCCAGCTGAATCAAACTCTGCTGTTCATAATAACCTTGATGATAATCCTTGGCTAACATTAGATAATAATGATCAAAACACTGTTGATTTTAGGCATATTCCATCCCCGCCTGATATTAATAAATAGTCACATATTTGACATATTTTTTAAACTTGGTATACTGTAATTATCATAAAAAAACAACATAAATATTTATTTTTACCAGAAAATTTAGAAAGTTCTGGGTTAGGGCACACCCTGAATTTTTGTAAACACAAAACATTATTAGACTAACCTTAGCGGCTGGATCGCAACCCCGATTTTACATCGGGGGTCGCTAAACATATTTAATATATATGGTTAAAAAATTTGAACGTACAAAACCTCATATCAACATAGGCACTATTGGCCACGTTGATCACGGCAAGACTACCTTGACTGCCGCCATTTTGAAGTATTTGCAAATTACTGGCGGTAAAGCTCAAGATAAATCAGTTGATCAGATAGATAACGCTCCTGAAGAGAGAGAGCGCGGTATTACCATTGCCACATCCCATGTGGAATATGAAACTGATAAGCGCCATTATG
>PFHP01000034.1:0-147 GCA_002782365.1 Candidatus Kuenenbacteria bacterium CG_4_8_14_3_um_filter_39_15
TAACTCGGCTTATATGCTGGAAACCTAATTACTACCTGCTATATAGGTAACTAGGTAATCAGCAGGGAAGTTGTTATAATATTAAAAAGACAAAAAGCAATATTAATCGGTAATATTTTAGGTGACAGCCATTTAGAGTTTAATGGT
>PFHP01000034.1:200-351 GCA_002782365.1 Candidatus Kuenenbacteria bacterium CG_4_8_14_3_um_filter_39_15
TTGGTGGTTACATAATGAATATAAAAATTTATGTAAAAGTATTCCTAAACAAAGAAAAGACAATGACCAATGATATTTTGGCACTAGATATATTAATGAATTAACTGAATTTAGAAATATTTTCTATAACCGTAATAATATAAAAATTATT
>PFHP01000034.1:391-24697 GCA_002782365.1 Candidatus Kuenenbacteria bacterium CG_4_8_14_3_um_filter_39_15
GGATTATCGTCCAAAAGATCATTATGCTTTTAGTCTGACAATTAATAATTTTTTGCTTAAGGAAGCTAAAATACTATCAGATATGTTGCTGAAAAATTTTGGCATTATCTCATCCATCCAAAATCCTCTATGCAGAGGCAAAAGATATCCAATGCTATACATTGGAAAAAATGGAAGAGATAAATTCTTAAAAATAGTTAAGCCCTATATCATTGATTGTTTTTCTCATAAATTACCTCCCATATTATAATTAACCCCTCAGAGACTTATCCCGTCCTCATCTGCCACTGGCAGATTCGAACTGCGGGATTAATAATGAATACCTGATAATCAGGAAAATAAAATCATTATTTACGCCGAGCCCCTGAAAATCTATCAGGGTGATGATATAGTCCAATTCAATTAATTTATTTAATTGGCCAGCAGGAGCGGTAATACGAAAGGTCCAAGCGTTATCCGGTTTTATTGGGCGTAAAGAGTCCGTAGGCGTCTTGATAAGTTTTTTGTTAAATACTAGCGCCTAACGCTAGTCCAGCAAAAAAAACTATCATGATAGAGGGTGGGAGAGGCGAGTGGAATGGCTGGTGTAGGAGTCAAATCCGTTAATATCAGCTGGAACACCGAAGGCGAAAGCAGCTCGCTAGAACACTTCTGACGCTCAGGGACGAAAGCTAGGGGAGAGAAAGGGATTAGATACCCCTGTATTCCTAGCCGTAAACGATAGATACTTGACATTGGTAGTCTCGACCCTATCAGTGTCGCGCTAAACAAGTTAACACCTTAAGTATCTCGCCTGGGGAGTACGAGCGCAAGCTTAAAACTCAAAGGAATAGACGGGGAGCTGCACAAGCGGTGGAGCATGTGGTTTAATTCGATGATAAGCGAGTAACCTCACCAGGGCTTGACATCCTGCCTATGTTTAACCTTAATCGGATAAACTTAGTGGCAGTGACAGGTGCTGCATGGTTGCCGTCAGCATGTGCCGTGAGGTGCACAGTTAATTCTGGTAACATGCGCAACCCTCACCCCGATTTACTTTTTATCGGGGAACTGCTTCGGATAACGGAGAGGAAGGTGGGGATGACGTCAAATCAGCATGGTCCTTATGCCCTGGGCTACACACGTGCTACAATGGCCACTACAATGAGTTTGCCAAGTCGCAAGACGGAGCTAATCTCATCAAAGGTGGTCCCAGTTCGGATTGAGGGCTGCAACTCGCCCTCATGAAGTTGGAATCGCTAGTAACCGCGGATCAGCCTCGCCGCGGTGAATACGTTCTCAGCTCTTGTACTCACCGCCCGTCACATTAAGGGAGCCGGCAGTACCCAAATGCCGATGTTCGTCGGCAAAAGGTAAGGTTGGTAACAAGAATGAAGTCGTAACAAGGCATCCGTAGCGGAAGCTGTGGATGGATCACCTCCTTTCTAAGGAGAGTATCCGCCGATGAGGCGGAAATTCTTAAACTCCGATGTAAAATCGGAGAATGTCGAACCCCGAGGTAAAGTCGGGGAGCGAGAATGCAAATCCCCGACTTTACGTCGGGGTATAGACGTTATAACTATTAAGATGTTAAAAAAATATTATGCTGATGGTTAGACTTTCCCGCGTAGGGGAAAAAAAATATGCCACCTATAAAATAGTCATTCAGGAAAAATCCAAAGATCCTTGGGATAAGGCTTTGGAGTATTTAGGTACTTATAATCCCCATACCAAAGAATTAAAGGTAAAAAAAGATAGAATTGAATATTGGTTGTCAGTCGGCGCTCAAGTGTCGGCTACGGTAAATAATCTTTTAATTAAAAATAAGATTATCAAGGGCGAGAAAATGAAAGCGGCCAAACTTAACAAGAAGAAAAATGGCGAGGGGGAAAAAGCGAGGAAAAGAAGAAAGAAGCGATAGCCCCTAAGGAAGAAGTTAAGTCTAACCCTGAAGAAATTAAAAAAACATAACAATTTAAACCCCACAAATGAGTGGGGTTTTAAATTTGCTTTTTTCTTTTAATCTTGGCATAATGAAAGATATGGAATTGCCAAAGGCATACATTCCAAAAGAATACGAAGATAAAATTTATAAAAAATGGGAAAATTCCGGATATTGCAACCCGGACAATTTAGAAACGCGCGGCCAAGCGCGGTCTTTTACTATTTCCATGCCGCCGCCCAATGCGACCGGTGTGCTGCACATTGGTCATACATTGGGTATGACGATCCAAGACATTATGACCAGATACCATCGGATGCGGGGGGATAAAACACTGCTCTTGCCCGGCACTGATCACGCGGCTATTGCCACACAAAATGTGGTGGAAAAAATGCTAAGAAAAGAAGGGACTTCAAGACATAGATTAGGCAGAAAAAAATTTTTAGAGCTGACAGAAAATTATGTAGAAAAAAATAAGTCAACCATAAATAACCAAACGAAAAAAATGGGCGCCAGTTGCGATTGGTCAAGAGAGGCTTATACTTTAAGCGACAAACTTTCGCGCGTGGTGTCAATGCAATTTAAACAAATGTATGATGATGACTTGATTTATCGGGGGACAAGAATTGTTAATTGGTGCCCGAGATGCTGCTCAACCCTGGCTGATGACGAGGTGGAATATAAAGAACAATCAGCGAAATTATATACTTTTAAATATTCAAATGATTTCCCCCTGGCCATTGCCACCACCAGACCGGAAACTAAACTGGGCGATACCGCGGTGGCAGTTAATCCTCATGACAAAAGATATCAAAAATACATTGGCAAAACATACCAGGTTGATTTTGTGGGAGTGCCTTTAAAACTAAAAATAATTGCTGAAAATGAGGTCAATCCTGAATTCGGCACGGGAGCAGCCGGGGTAACTCCGGCTCATTCTTTTGCGGATTCACTCATGGCTGAAAAAAATAATTTGGCAGTTAAAAAAGTAATCGGCCAGGATGGCAAAATTCTAGCCGGGTTTGGTAAATATTCTAATTTGAAAACAAAAGAGGCGCGGGAAAAAATTGTTGAAGAATTAGAAAATGACGGGCTTTTAGAAAGCCAGAATGACATTAAAAATAATTTATCAATCTGTTATCGCTGTCACACAGAAATTGAACCGCTCCCCTCTTTGCAATGGTTTGTGGCGGTCAATAAAGAATTTACCTTAAAAAATCCTGCTTTAATTAAAAAATACGGCAAAAAAGAAACAACCTTAAAAGAAATCTCGCTTTGGGCTGTCAAATCAGGCGAGATAAAAATAATCCCTGAATATTTTGCAAAAACATATTTTCATTGGATGGAAAATCTGCGTGACTGGTGTATCTCAAGACAGCTTTGGTTCGGGCATAGAATACCTGTTTACTATCGTAAACAGGCAATTTCCAATTTCCAATTTCCAATTTCCAAACAAATTCAAAATTCAATCCCCGACCGGATCGGGGACAAAATTCAAAATTCTATGGACGATATTTATGTCGGGGTAACCCCCAAAAAAGGTGGGGGCTGGGTGCAAGACGAAGATACATTGGACACTTGGTTCTCGTCTGCGCTGTGGACATGGTCAACACTGCTTGAGAAAAAAAATTTTGAAAAATTTAATGATCTTAAAGAGTGGCTAAAAAATAGTCCGGACATAAAAAAATTCCATCCGACCAGCGTGATGGAAACAATGCACGATATTTTGTTTTTTTGGGTAGCGAGAATGATTATAATGACCCTCTATTCTTTAAATGAAGTGCCTTTTAAAACGGTTTATCTACATGGCATGGTGTGTGATAAACACGGTAAAAAAATGAGTAAATCGCATCCAGAAACATGCATTGAGCCCATTGAAATGTCCCAAAAGTACGGCACTGATGCCTTGCGACTTTCTATGGTCTTGGGCAATGCGGCTGGTAACAGCCTGCGGCTGTCTGAACAAAAAATTGCCGGCTTTAGAAATTTTACTAACAAGCTGTGGAATATCGGCAGATTTATCCAAATGAAAATAAAAGATATTAAAGATATTGGGGATATTAAAGATATTCAATTAGAAACCTTGGCTGATAAGTGGATAATTAGTAAATTAAACAGCCTAATTAGGGAAGTGGCTGATGATCTTGAAAATTTTAGATTTGGTTTGGCCGGAGAAAAATTATATGATTTTACCTGGCACGAATTTGCCGACTGGTATGTAGAAATAGCCAAGATACAAAATAATAAAAATACCTATTTACTAATTACTAATTACTATTTACTTCTTTTAAAATTATTGCATCCTTTTGCTCCCTTTGTGACTGAAAAAATCTGGGAGTATTTCGGCAGCGGCGATTTATTAATAATTGAAAAATGGCCTGAAGCGGATGAGAAAAAAATAACTGACCAAGCAGAGCAAGATTTTAAACTGATAAAAGAATTAATCAGCGCCATCCGCTCTTGGCGCAAAGAGAAAGCGGTTCAACCCAAGGAGATTATAAAAATCAAAGTCGCCGGCAGAGAAGAATTAATTAAAAACCAAAAAGAAGTTATTAATAGATTGGGGCGGGTTGAGACAGAAGAAGTTAAAAATATAGATAAAGGTGACTTGGAGATTGGGGGAGTAAAAATAAAATTTGGTAATTTGTGACGAGTAATGGATAACTATTAAAAAACGAGCATTTTTATGTCCGTTTTTTAATGTTTAACTTTATTAATTCATCAAATGGTTTCTTTTTAATTCTTTCAATAATAACTTATCCAACAATAATGTTGGTTGCCCAGTTTTAGGATGATAAAATATATCTATTTCGTCAGAATAATTTAAATCTAAAATCGCTTTAGATCCTTTCATAATCATACCCATACTAACACCAGGGGCCCTTCTTCTGTCAGAGTCGCGAGTAGTTTTTATCTGTAAACAGATTTCTTCTGTTGTATCAGGATTTATAAGTAAATCACATCCTTCACGAACGTCTCGTACTGGATTAGCATGACAGGAATTTATAAGCCTACTTAAGGATGCTTCTGCAGCTACTTCAGCCAGAACACCTACACGAAGATTTTCAGCATCAGTCTGCCTTTTAAAATAATGCGATTGAACACCAGCCTCTTCTAATTGCCTCCATAAAGAAGCGCACGTTTGTTCTGGGTCATCAGAAAAATTATTAATGTTTTTAATAAGGGTACCTAAATTTCCATTGAAAGTGGCCCGCCGCAATGAATTCTCTCCTTGTGTTGTATCAAACTGCCTTTCACCTGCTATTTTTTGCATTTCATTTAATACTTTTCCAACCTCGAGATTAAGATCAATCTTTTTTCTAATTTCTCTTTTAACAATAGATAATTCATTCATAAAATATAATAATATAAATTAGCATTTATTCCACTTTTGCCCTGTATTGCAGAGCTTCCGCGACATGTTCTATTTTTATCTGCGTTTCACCGGCTAAGTCGGCAATAGTTCTGGCTAATTTTATTATACGATAATACCCTCTGGCTGACAAGTGGAGCTGGCTAACGGCATTTTTGAGAAGTTCTTGAGTGCTAGAATTCAGCTCGCAAATTCTTCTCACCATTTCACTGGACATCTGGCTGTTAGTAAAAATTTTTTGGGTTTTAAATCTCTCAATCTGCCTGGCACGAGCGGCATTGACGCGCAGACGAATGTCAGCTGATGATTCGCCTGTTTTAATACCGGCCAATTTATCCACCTCAACCGCAGGAACTTCAATATGAATATCAATCCTATCCATCATCGGCCCGGAAATCCTATTTTGATAATTCAAGACTTGGTTTTGAGTACAAATACAATTTTTATAGGGATCGGCATAGTGGCCGCAAGGACAGGGATTCATCGCCGCCAACAGAATAAATTTGGCTGGGAATTCAAGCGTGCCTGAAGCGCGGGAGATATGGATAACCCCATCTTCCAATGGCTGACGAAGATTATTTAGAACCGCACGGGGAAATTCCGGGAATTCATCCAGAAATAATACACCGTGATGGGCTAATGAAATTTCACCGGGACGCGGCCAGCTGCCGCCGCCGACAAGAGAAATGGCTGAAGCAGTATGATGAGGCGAACGGAAAGGACGGCTAGTAATCAAAGGCTGGCCGCTGGGCAACAGCCCGGCGACTGAATAAATTTTAGTCACTTCCAACGACTCATCTAAAACCATTTCAGGTAAAATTGAAGGCATTGTCCGGGCAAGCAAAGTTTTGCCGCTGCCAGGGGGGCCTGACATGAGAATATTATGACCGCCGGCAGCAGCAATTTCAAGTGCCCGCTTGACCTGCTCCTGGCCTCTAATGTGGGCCATATTAAACTGGTAAATATTTTCACCCTCAAGACTTACTTTTTCTTTTGGCTGGTATGGCTCAATTAATAACTCGCCGGTAAGATGTTTGATTAGTTGGCTTAAATTTCCTACCGGATAAATTTCAATAGCTTCTATTAGACCTGCTTCAGCCGCATTCTCTACCGGCAAAAACAACCTTTTAATGCCTCGTTCACGGACCATCAGGGCAACAGAAAGTGTGCCGTTCACTGCCCGCAAATGGCCATCAAGCGCCAGCTCACCAATAAAAACTCCTGTTTGATATGAATCAGAAAACTTAAATTGTTTGTAGGCAGAAAGTATAGAAAGGGCGATAGGCAGGTCATACGACGGACCTTGTTTTTTTAGGTCAGCCGGGGCTAAATTAACATTAATTGTCCCTCGCGGCAGCGCCAAGGCAGAATTTTTAATGGCACTCTTAACGCGATATTTAGATTCCTGGACGGCATTATCAGGCAGGCCAACAATATTGAATCTGGCCAAGCCCGACATAATATCAGCCTCTACTTCAACCGGCTGACAGTTAAGGCCGATAACCGCAGCTGAAAGAATTTTTGACGACATCTATATAAATTATTATTAATATTCCTCCTACTATCATCATATCAGCTAAATTAAAGACTGGCCAAATGTGAAGATTGATGTAGTCAATGACAAAACCAAATTTAATACGGTCAATAATATTACTGCCTGCGCCGAGAATAACAAGCAATGTTAAACTCGCTGCCAGGTGTTTGCCGCCAGTCCATAATTTTATAAACCAAATAATCAAGGCAAGAATAATTAGGGCAATAATAAAATAGAAAATAATTAAAAAAGATTCTGAGAAATTAATGCCAAAAGCTATGCCGTCATTTTTCGCATTAGTCAGAAAAAAAGAATCTTTTATAACTTGATGAAAAAATAAATATTTTAATATTCTATCTATCATAAAAAAAATCAACCCGAAAACAATAATTATCAATGGTTGATTTTTGTGTGGCATAAGATGGTGACAAATTAATCAACTTTTACCAGAAAATTTGTTCTTACACTCAATACAGGCGGAAGAGGTGGGACGAATCTCAAGACGATTTTTACTAATATCTTTTTGACAATATTTGCAAACTCCATAAGTGCCGTCTTTAATTCTTTTAAGGGTATCGTTAATGTCACGTAATTCTTTTTCCAAAGTATTTTTGACTGACACGGCATTGTCAAAACTGGCGACCTCTGACGCATTTTCGCCTGTGTGATCACCATACTCTGGAAAAATAGTTTCATTGATTTTACCTTTCTTAAAAGTTAAATCAGCCAACTCTTGTTCAAGACGGTTTTTCTCGCTTTCTAATTTCTCTTTGATTTTTTTTAGAAAATCCTTATTTAATGCCATAAATTTTTAGTTTATTCTACAAAATCAGATAAAGCTTAAAGTTAAAAAAATAAAGATATTGTCACTAATTTTAATACTTATACTATAGCAATTTTAGTCAAATAATTCAAGTAAAATGTAAAATTTTACATTCAGTAAAATTTTACTTGATTAATTTTTGATATATTTTTAAATATTTTTTGGCGCTGGTTGCCCAAGAAAAATCTTTTTTCATAGAATTTTTAACCAATTTTAGCCATTTTCTTTGATTATGATAGACAGTTAGCGCCCGTTTAATAGTTTTAAACATTTCGGAAGAGTCATATTTTTTAAAACTCAAGCCGCTGTCTCTGCTAACTGTATCAACTAAGCCGCCGGTAGAACGGACAATGGGAATAGCGCCGTATTTCATGGCAATAAGCTGGCCAAGCCCGCATGGTTCGTATTTTGAGGGCATTAAAAACATGTCGGCGCCGGCATAAATCTGGTGGGCCAGTTTCAGATCAAATTTTATGTGGGCGCTAAATCTATGTTTGTAGCGCTCATTCATTTGCCTAAAAAAATCCTCATATTCTTTGGCGCCGGTGCCAAGAATCACAAACTGCAGATTAAGCCGCATAATTTCCGCAAAGGCTTGTTTTAAAAGATCAAAACCTTTTTGCCCGGCAAGACGGGAAACCATGGCAATCAGCGGCACATTCACAACGGTTTCAAAACCGCAGATTTTTTGCAGCTGGTTTTTATTTATATATTTGTTCCCGATATCTTCCAAACCGAATTTTTTTATAATATCTTTGTCTTTTTTAGGATTCCAATCACTGACATTAAGACCATTCAATATGCCGCAAAGATCTTTTTTTCTTTTTTCCAGCGCGTCAGCCATATCATAGCCGTATGCCGGAGTTAATATTTCTCGGGCGTAAGTCGGGCTGACGGTACTCACTAAATCGGCGTCTAAAATTGCCTGCCGCATCAGGTTGACACTGCCGTTTTTAATCTGATTAAAATCAGCTTCAGTAAAACCAAATTTTTCGAGTACACTTAGTTTGGTTCGTCCGGTGTAGCCAATATTGTGAATAGTAAAAACCGTTTTAGCGCCTAAGTATTTTTGTGATTTCTGTTTTTTGTATGTTTTTGTGACCAGTGCCGTTTGCCAGTCGTTGCAATGGATTATATCGGGCCGCCAGTTTAGAGAATTTTCGTCTAAAAGCTCTTTAATCAGCAGGGAAAAGGTGATAAATCTTGCGCGCTCTGATTGATCAAAAATATTTTTGGCTCGGAAAATAGGCTGGTCCAAAAAATACACGGGCACACGGGATCTTGGTAAATTTGACTGATAGATATTTAATTTATATTTTTTGATCTCGGGATAATCTTCTTTAATTTTATAATAATATGGCATAATTACCCTGATATCCACACCTAATTCTTTCAACGCAACAGGTAAACTGCCGGCCACATCACCCAAACCGCCGAGCTTGTAAAACGGCGCGCATTCATAAGAGGCAAAAAGGATTTTTAGCTGTTTGTTTCTATGACGATTTTTTATTCTGAGAATTGGCATAAATACCAAATTATTTATTAGGGATTTTACTGGCCAGTTGGACAATTTTTTTTAGGAAAGCAAATTGATTTTGCCAGATTTTTTTCTTTCTTTGTTTGAATTTTCGTTTATATAGTTCACGCTTTTTAAAAACATTAAGAGCTTTCTTAAGTAAAACCACCGGCCTAAGCTCACTTGGGCTAATAACCAACTCTCTATGGTTGATAAACTTAGCAAAACTCCGGTTGCGAAGATCATAGGCAAGATTAATCTCTGGTGTGCCGGCACCAAAAGCCATAACACAGGAGTGCAACATCATGCCAATAATTAAATCAAATTTAGAATAAACAAATTTTTGTTGTCTTGTTGGGAGATCAACTAGTTGCAGATTTTTAATCTTGAGTTCTTTTCTAATAATTGCTTCGCTGGGGTGATGGTTAAGATAATAAATGCCGGCATTGTACTTTTTTTGGAAATAATTGGCAGTGTACTCATATGAATCCAATATCCTATCTTTATATTTGCCAAAACCCAACCAACCGGAATAATTAATATTAAAACCAATTTTAATTTTTGGTTTTAGATTGACTTTATTGGTTTTCTTTTCTGATAAAAAAATAGCTGGATCACCAATTACTTTTATTTTTTTGTTAGCAACACCGACTTTTATTAAAAATTCCTTAGTGTAGTAATCACGAACGCCGATTAATTCGGCTTGTTGACACAAAAAACCAATAGTTTGTTTTTCCTTCACTTCCAATGCTCTAGCTCCTTCTTCTCGGATATAACCAACCCCAAAAATAACCATGGGTTTTTTAATAGCTTGGATTGTAACGATGTCATAAGGTAAAAACCAATGATAAAAAATACCACCACCACCGATAACAACTAGGTCGGCTTGATTGATTTTATTAAGCATGGCCGGTGATGCACCCTTTAACAGCTGGACTGGATAATCACGAATGGTGGCTTGTGGTATTTGTTTCTTTAAAAGCTCTTGGACTGCCTCAATAATAGCTCGATCACCCTTGTTTTTTTTGTCCCAAACATGAAGATGGGCAATAATTAACTTGGAAATCATAAGGGATATTAAACATTTAGCCTTTATTGTTTTATCTGCCGGTACAAATCCTCCGACTGCGTCAACAGCCCTTCGGCAAAACGACGGTTAACCTGATCGTCAAAAATCATAAAATAAACGGCGCTCTTCAAGGCTGTCCATGATTTGTAGAGATTAATTTTATTCTGAATTTCCTGGGGGATTTTTTTGCAGTTGAAATATGTGGAGAGAAAGATATATTCAGTATTTGAATATTCTTCAGGAGTCAGATAATTTCGCGTCATAAATTCAAACTGCTGTAAAAAGGAAGCAATGTCATAATAAACTGGGGCCAGAGTTACTTCAGAAAAATCAATAATCACTAATTGGCGGTTATTAAAGGTGTTAATAATTACATTTTCTGGGTGAAAATCACCATGAGAAAAAACAGCTTGATCTTTGATAATTGTCTGATAAAGATTTTGAAGCTTGCTAAACTGTATTAGAACTTCATGAGCCAGGTTAGTGTCTTTATTATAAGCACGGTTAACCACATTAGTCGGATCTAGAAAGACGGGCGAAAATGCATGCTTTTTGAGTTTGATATCTTTGGTCGGTTTAATATTGTGGAGTTTTAATAAACCGAGGGCAATTGTTTGAATAGTTGACAGATCAAAATAGCCGTTTTTGATATGTTCCAGCAAATTTTCCCCGGGCACGCCGAGGTAGAAAGCGGCCATCAGTTCATCAGAATACCAAAGCGGCCTGGGAACGATAACGTCACCCTGATGGAAACCTTGCTCATATACTAATTTCAGAACTTGGTACATTTTTCTGCGCGCCTGGCCGGAAAAACTGACACAAAAGATTCTGCAGCGCCGACGGACTCCTGTTTCTACTTTATAAGTTAAGTCATTTTGAATGACAAAATGAAAAAAGTTATCATCACAATGGCTCTTGATAAAATGGCAATTAAGGCGCAAGACTTTAACACCCCGCTGATCAATCTCTTTAAGCCGTGCGTTAAAAAGGCCGATGAGATATGCTTGATTGCTAATTAAACTGGGAATTTGTCGTTCTTGTTCAGTCATTTGGTTTTTCTAAATTTACCCCAATGTTTGGTCCAGATTGCTTGATGAATTGCCAGAAACATTTTTTCAGCCATGATTTTCTTTTGGGGATTAATTTTACTAAGTGAGCGGACGGAGCGCAGCAGCTCTAAAGCGCCTTTTTCAACTTCTTCAGGATTCCAGGCTGCATAATTAAATAATTTAAAATCCTTGTCAGAAGCCCACCAAAAAGTACAGCTGGCTAAGCCTTTTTCCAGATGAAGCCGCGAAGCGAAGTGATTGGGGTCGCGTTTTCCCTGGTAATTTAATTGTAAAGCAAAATTGGCCAATTGCCAAAGTTGTTTATGAATTTTGTTTTTGGAATGCTGCCAGAGACTATAAGGAACACGATGGGTTAATTCGGCTGGTGTTGATTCCCACGATGAAGGCATGACATTGATTTTTTCCTCTTTTCTCTTCTGAGCCAAAAATTCCGTAATAGTGAGAGTTGTCAGGTTTTCGTTTTTTAAAATATTATCCAAAATATTTTCCTGATCTTTATATTTATGGCCATAAAGTTCACCGTCAGTAGCAGTAATTACTATCTCCGGGCGTTTTTCTTGTTTCAATATTTTTTCTATTTCCTCTGGCACAAACGTCTTGGATAGTTTTCTGTTGCGGAAAACAACATTGAGACCGATATTCTTCAGCTTATACTTTTTAGTATAATCCAGACAGCCACTATTAATTTTACCATCAAATGATATTTCGTCTAAAATAATCCAGCGAAAACCAGCGCGTTTAATCGCCCGGGCGGTTTCATCTCCATAGGCCATTTCGGGCAGAAAAAAACCTTGCGGCTGGTAGAGTTTGCCAAAATAACGTTGGTTGATATCATAATTAATCTGAATCTGGCGCTCAACTTCTTTAATGGGCAGCAGCGGCAAAAGCGGATGAAAAGCCGCACTGCCAGTCAGCTCAATTTGCCCGCGGGCGACCAAAAATTTAAGATCATCAATTAGTTTTGTATAACCAATCTGATTAAGATATTCCGTTAAACAGGCAGTGACGTTTAAAGTAATTTTATATTGAGGATTTCGTAACAAAACTCTGACAATATTAAAATAGGCCTCCTTACTAATCCGGATTAAAAGGTCTTTTTCTAAGGTAGGAGGTTGGTAGATGTGCAAAAAATTTAACCAAAGCATAAAATCAGGTCTTTTTGTCTTTATAGACCGCAATTGCTTTTCTGAATAATCTGACATAAAGCGCCGCCGGCAAATTCCAAGAAAAAGATATTTGCATGCCACGGATAATTAGCCGCCGCCAGATTTTTTTATTTTTGTAATATTCCAAAGCTCTGACGATAGCACCGTAAAGCGACAAGGGACTATAAGTCAAAAAAGTAAAGCCATTACCGTTCAAATTTTTAAAATCAAAATTGGTAATGGTATCTTTCAAACCGCCAATGGAACGAACAATTGGAATGCAACCATAACGCAAGGCTTTCATTTGATTAATGCCGCAAGGTTCTGAAGTGGAAGGCAGTAAAAACATGTCACCGCCGGCATAAAGGCTGGTTTCATATTTCGGCCCGTCGCTGGCCCAGGAAACCCAGGCAAGCTTGGTAGGATAGCTTTTCATAATCTTTTTAATCTCACTGATGTAATTTTTATCGCCATCACCCATAATAATCATCTGGATATTCAGATGCAGCAGGATATCAAGCGCTTTTAAAATTAATTCAAATCCTTTCTGGTGGGTGATCCGTGATGACATGACAATCAGAGGAATTTCTTTATCTTGAGTCAGGCCATATCTTTTTTGGATAAATAATTTGTCTGTTTCACGCCGGCCAATTTGTCCGAATGAATAATTTTCCTTAAGGCCCGGGTCAGTTTGAGGATTATAGTCATCATGGTCAATGCCATTAATAATGCCGTATAGGCGATCCTGGCGGTTGCGCAGTAAAATGTGCAGCCCCTGGCCTTTTTCTTGTTCCAAAATCTCTTGGGCATAAGTTTCTGAAACGGTGTTAATAATATCGGCATTCAAAATGGCGTGTTTGACAAAATTTATATTCTCCAGTTCTGGATCATTAAAAAACGGCAATTTTGACTTGCCATCATCTCTTTCTTCCGACGGCACTTCCCACCAGGCATGACCGAGCTGGAAGATCAGGTTATGAATGGTAAAGACGGTGGCAGCCCTGGAAAGGATTGACGAATCTTTAAAATCACGATTAATGAAATAGGGAATCAGGCCGGTATGCCAATCATGACATTGAATAATGTCAACGGGGAATTTTAGTCTGGTCAGCAGTTTTAAAGCGGCCAAATCAAACAGTAAAAACCTGGCGTTTTCATGGCTGGAGCCGTATATTTCTTTGCGCCGCGAAAAATATTTTTCATTTTCTATAAAATAGATAGACACGCCCTTAGTCAGCTCGCCCAACCAGTAATTGACGTCCAGGCTATTTTTATCATCAATTTTAACTTTTATTTTTTCTTGATACAATTTCAAATGATATTTTTTCTTATCAATTATTTTGCCATAAAGTGGCGTAATGCAAATTATTTTATGGCTTAAACGGTTTAAAGCGCGCGGCAAAGAACCGGCGACATCGGCCAGCCCGCCAGTTTTAGAAAACGGAGCAATTTCTGAAGAGATGGAGACGATATTTAAATTTTTTGCCATAGATTATTGACTATGCGCACAAGTAATGGCCACGGCCAGAGCATCGGCTGCATCGTCGGGTTTGATGGTTTCACTTAAGTTTAAAATCACTTTAACCATCTGCTGGATTTGATTTTTATCCGCCCGGCCATAACCAGTGAGCGCTTGTTTAATCTGCAGTGGGGTGTATTCATAAACGGGTAATTTACTTTGCATGGCAGTAGCCAGGATTACTCCGCGGGCTTCGCCGACCTTCAAAGCAGTTTTGACATTCTTACAAAAAAACAACTCCTCAACCGCCAGGATATCCGGCTTATATTTCTCTATAATTTTTTTAAGCCCTCGGGCAATCGTGGCTAACCTTTCTGGATGCTTATTTTTTGGGCTAGTCAAGATACACCCCGAAGCAATTAACTGTAAGGTTTTATTTTTATCTTCTAAAATTCCATAGCCGACGATTGCCACGCCAGGATCAATGCCGAGAATTTTCATACACAAATGAATTTACCCTGAGGAGCTTGCGACGAGGGGGGTCCTGTTGTAAGTAGCTCGGAGTATTAATAAATAGTATTACTGTTTTTCACGGGATTCTTCAGCCGCTCCGTGCGGCTTCAGAATAAATTCTTTTTTTCCTTACGCTAAATTAGTGTAATAATCGCTCACCTCATCAAGTTCATCAAGGCTGCCTAAAATTTTGGCCACCTTGGCCAATGTCTCATTATCAATGTCCTTGGGGTCTTTAGCGACCATCTCAAGACCAGCCGAATTTATTTTAACTCCTGAATTTTCTAATTTTTCTTTAACTGCTTTTAGTTCTTCGGGTCTGGTGTAAATAGTAAAGCCGTCTTCATCTTTAATATAATCCTCTGCTCCAGAGTCAATAATTTTCATTTCTAAATCTCCCTGTTCCCTGTCTGCCCCGCCTTGTTTGACGAGGCCGGGGTTAATTGTTCCCTGTACATTGATTCTTATTACTCCTTTATTCTCAAATTGCCAAGAGACACTATGCAGATCAACAAACTGGCCGCCATTTTTAGTGATGGCAGTTTTAATATCAGCCAGCGCCCTGTTTTTATTATCCGACAGGCATTTAATAATGACAGCAACTTGGCCGGGTAACAGTGCTCCATAAGTTAGATCTTCAATCACCGCTCCTTTTAATTCACCCGTGCCACGTTTGATGGCGCGCTCAATATTATCTTTGGGCATATTGACAGCCTTAGCGCGCTCAATGGCTAGACGTAACTTAAAATTAGCCTCGGGGTCTGTCCCGCCCTCTTTAACAGCCACGGTGATGGTATTGCCAAGTTTAGTAAAAATATTGCCGCGCTGGGCATCTTTTGATTCTTTAGTTCTTTTAATGGTGGCCCATTTAGAATGTCCGGACATAGTTTGGTGGTTAAATAATGACCTGCACCTTTTATTAATAAAATTAATATTGCTTACAATTAAGCCTATCATTTTGAAGCTAAAAAATCAAGGGTATGCCGTAGCAGTTGACACTATTTGAGAAATGATATAAAGTGTATGATAATTAGTATTTAACTTAATTATATGGTCAGCGAAGAAAAAAAAGATGATAAAAAAATACCTGAACTACGTTCTGGTATGACTGTCCGGGTATATGAAAAAATAAAAGATATTGACCCAAAAGGCAAAGAAAGAACTAGGGTGCAAGTTTTTGAGGGAATGATTTTAGCAGTAAAAAAGCCAAAAACTCCAGCTGGCACAATTTTGGTTCGCAAAATTTCTCACAATAATGTCGGGGTGGAAAAAATTTTTCCTCTACAATCGCCATTGGTTGATAAAATAGAAATAATGAAAGAAATAAAAACCAGAAGAGCCAAATTATATTTTTTGCCAACTTATAAAAAGAGGCTGAAATTAAAAGGGAAGAAAAATAATAAATAATTGAATTTTTTTTAAATTATTGTATAATAAAAGTGATCTTGGTAGATCACTTTTATTATTATTTAGGCGGATGTGGAGAAATTGGTAAACTCGCAGCCTTGAGGTGGCTGTGCCTTCGGGCTTGGGGGTTCAACTCCCCCCATCCGCATTTGTTTACTTATGGACAAATATGGTAGTGCATTGACATATTTGTCCAGTAATGCTATACTGATAATATATGATAAAACGACAAATTTCCAAACAAATTCTTAAATATCTTAAACAATACCCTGTAATATCACTGACGGGCCCAAGACAATCAGGAAAAACAACCTTGGTTAAAAATATTTTTCCTAAAATGGATTATCTTAATCTTGAAGATATTGAAACTAGAGATTTTGCCATGCGCGACCCGAAAAGTTTTTTGGGTAACCACCCAAAAGGCCTTATTATTGATGAAGTACAGCGAATACCTGAATTAATGTCGCAGATACAGGTAATAGTGGACGAAAAAAAAGTACCAGGTCAGTTTATTTTAACGGGATCACAAAATTTTCTTTTAATGGAAAAAGTCAGCCAATCTTTAGCTGGCAGGACGGCTATTTTAAATTTGCTGCCCTTTTCCCTACTTGAATTGGAAAAAGCGAATATTAATTTAAGTGGGGAATTGGAAAAAATTTTACTAAAAGGTTTTTACCCGAAGTTATTTGATCAAAAGATAGAGATTAAAAATTATTATTCAAACTATATTCAAACCTATATTGAAAGAGATGTGCGAACGTTAAAAAATATTGCTAATCTCAATACTTTTAAACGTTTTTTGGATTTATGCGCCGGCAGGTGCGGACAGATATTGAATTATTTTTCTCTGGCACAAGATTGTGGCATTGATCAAAAAACAGCTAAAGAATGGGTATCGATTCTAGAAGCCAGTTTTATTATATTTTTACTGAGGCCTCATTATAAGAATTTCAATAAAAGAGTAACTAAGATGCCAAAATTATATTTTTACGATACAGGACTTGCTTGCTCGCTTTTAAATATTTTAAACAAAAAACAGTTGGGGGATCATTATTTAAAAGGCGGCTTGTTTGAGTCGTTTGTTATTTCTGAATTTTATAAACACAAACTAAATTTAGCTGAAAGGCCTAATTATTATTTTTGGCGCAATAAAACAGGTAATGAAGTAGATTTGATTATAGAAAAAGCAGATAAATCAATACCATTGGAAATAAAAGCCGGCAAAACGATCAGCCAGGAATATTTTAAAGGATTAAATTATTTTAATAAATTATCAGGCAATAATCCTAAAAATTCTTATGTTATCTACGCTGGCGATCAAAAGCAAGTGGGATCCAGCGGCAATGTTTTCAGCTGGCACAGCCTGCCAGCAGAGTTAGATAGAATAGACCGATAGAATTGTCGTCTTTTCAATGTGAATTAAAATAAGTTTGCATTTTTTTCATTATTTCTGTAATATAACAATAGAATAAAAACAAAATAACAGGAGCAAGTTGGAGGACTTGCTTTTTGGTTTTTAAAAAAAATTTAAATTAAATAACTAAAAGTTTAAAATCGAACGCCAAACTTGGTTTGGCGTTTTTATTTTGTTTTACTATATTTTAGGGCTATAATGGATATATGGAAAAATACTATAAAAAAATATTGTGGTTAGCTATCGCCTTGTATCTGGTGGTTTTCTCGTTGGTTTCATTTTGTAGATACACGCATTTTCTGTATAACGGCCTTGATCTGGCAATTATCAATAATGTTTTTTGGAATACGGTTCATGGCCATTGGTTTTGGTCAAGTATCCAGGGACATTCATACTTGGGCGACCATTGCTCGCCAATCCTAATTTTATTACTGCCAGTTTATTTTTTGTGGCAATCGCCACTGCTGCTTTTAATTCTGCAAAGTGTTTTTCTCGGACTGGCCGCCTGGCCAATCTATAAAATTAGCCAATTTAAGTTAAAAGACAACAGTCTGGCTCTAGGGATTGCCGCCTTATGGCTGATTAATCCCCTGACTCATAATATCAATCTGTATGAATTTAGTTTTATCTCGCTGGCGCCGTTTTTGTTTTTAATGGCGTTTTATTTTTATTTAAAAAATAAAATATTATTATTTTCTATTTTTATTTTTTTAAGCCTGCTGATTCGCGAAGATGTTGCTTTTATAATTTTAATATTTAGTTTAATTATTTTATTTAATAAAAAATATAAAATTGCTGTAATTTTATTTTTTACTTCTATTGCTTGGATTATAATTGCCAACAAAATAATTGCTAGTTTTTCATCATCTAATTTCTCACCCTTTCTCTATTACTACAGCTGGCTCGGCTCGGCTGGCAGCAGCGCGATTGCGGCTCATATTTTAAGTTACAAAAATCTTGAAATGATAACCGGGTTTTTACTGCCTTTTTTGTTTATCCCACTCCTTAAGCCTCAATGGCTGCTGCTAGCTTTAATCCCTTTGGCAGAAATTATACTTTCAGCGGCCGGCGGCGGCGCTCAAATTTTTATGATGCATTACGGGGCATTGTTTTTACCAGCGCTAGTCATCGCGTTTATTGGTGGATTTCACCGAGCAAACCAATTTGTTGAGGATAAATTAAAATCAAAATATCTGTTGCTGATCTGCTTAATGGTGATAAATATTTTCTTGTGGGTTGATTTTGGAGTTTTTAAAAAAGAAATTTATCCTAACCGGAGTAAGTGGTCAAACACACAGCAGGATAATATTAATGAGATGCTTAAATCCGTTGTAACCCAGGATAAAACTGCCAGTATTCTGGCCAGTTATCGCTTGCTGGCCAATTTATCAAGCCGAGAAAATATTTATGCGCTTCATTACTATTTTTTGGGCGTGCAGCAATTTGCCCAGGGACAGTATATATTAAATAAAAAGCCAGCATATGTAATTCTGGATAAAAATGATCTGCTTGATTTTAAAGAAAATCTTAAGAACTCAAAATGGGCCGGACAATATTATGAAAACGGCCAGGAAAGATTAAAAGAATTATTGCAAGATTATGGAGTGGTTGATTTTCAAGCTGATGTGGCGCTATTTAAAAGAGGGTATAAGAGTGAGATTCAACTGAATAAACTTAATTTGGATTGGTAAAAATGTAGACGCTCGGCCTTTCAAAGCCGCCAAATTGCTCTTGGTGAATTAAGGGCCAGTTATGCGCACTAAACCAATCTAAAACCAAGTTGGCATTATGGATGGTGCCGGCCACACAGGGGCTGATGACAATCGCTCTTTTTTTGTTGCCTAAAATTTGGTTAATATCAGGCATATTTTCTTTAGTCAGCACTGGATACCAATTATATTTCACCGCACTCAAAAGCAAATCATCTTCAATGCCTGCTGGTTTATAACCAACAACCTCAAGCTTGCCATGGTAATAATAATCAAAAGGCAGTTGGTAGACAAAAGCAGCCACTAAAATTTTATCAGCCGGCTGTTCTACTGATTCAATATATCGCGCAACCTTATGCCATTTATGATGATATTGCTGAATGAAAAACAGATTATAGGGCAGGAGAAAAATAATAATAATAACAACAAGAGAGACAAGATATTTTACTTTAAGTTTAAGATTGCTGAAACCATAAGCCAGAGTTAAATAACAGCCAATTGAGGCGATTGAATAATATTTGACGACCCAAACTTGCAAAAGAAAACCAAGGAAAATCGGGGTAAGAAAAAGCAAAAGTAAAAAGACTATTGCTGGCGAAAAATTAAAATTTAACCGCAGTTCCCTGGCGGCTAAAGAAAATGATTTAATTTTTGTAAAACTTGCTAAAAATAAGACGAAAAACAGTATGAGGGCAATCAATTCAATATAAGGGACTTCAATGGCTAAAAAGAAAAAGGAACGGGGCAATTGGAATAAAAAGAAACCTTCTCCTGATGTGTGCCAATACCAAGCAGTTGAATCAAATCTGCTGAAATGAGTGAGCATAAACGAAATCAGCCAAGGACTAAAAAGAGCCAAAATAATAATTTGAGCATAAAGCCATGATAAAAGTTTTGGCTTTTTGATTTTCAGATAAAAATAATGATAAAAAAAATAGAGATTTTGGCTGATGAGCAAAAATAGCCCGGTCAGATGAGTATAGTAAGTTAAGAGGGTAAATAAGACATAGAAAAACCAGTTTATCTTCTTTTGACCAGCTAAAACCTGTAAAAAAAAGTAGCTGGATAAAATACCAAAAAAAAGCATCGGGGCATACATCCTGCCATCCATGGAGAGATGAAGCTGATAAGAAGAAATGGCGAATAAAAAAGCGGCGAATAATCCTGTTTGAGAATTTTTTAATTTTTTGCCTAGAAAATAGAGAGCCATGATGCCTAGAATACTAAATAAAACTGATGATAGCCGGACAGAAATTTCTGTTTGGCCAAAGATACTTGTCCAGTAGTGGAGCAACCAGTAATGCAAGGGCGGGTTATTCTCCCATTGCAAATACTGCCAGCTCGCGAGAATATTATGCTGGGCAATTGATAAGCTGACTGCTTCGTCAAACCAAAAACTTTGAGAATTTAAAACAGCCGGGATTTTAAAAGCCAGGGCGAGCAGAATTATGAGTAATAACAGCAGAATAGATTTTCTCATGATTTTATAAACCTTAATCTAATTAATTCTATTTTAGCTAAATATACCATATCTTAAAATACACCACACAGCCAAGAAAGCATGGCGCAATTTTAATTTTTTACCTTCCTGATAGGTACGGCCAGTGTAGGAAATACCAACTTCATAAAATCTAAATTTCTGGCGAGCGACCTTAATAGTAAATTCATTTTCAAAACCAAAACCTTTTTCTTTAAGTTTGATTTTGTTTAACACCTCTTTACTAAATACTTTATAACCAGTTTCCACATCGGTTAAATTCAAATTAGTAACAATGTTGGAAAAAAGCACAATTATTTTATTGCCAAAATAGTGCCAAAAATATAAAACGCGGTGAGGTTTATCGCCGACAAATCTTGAACCATAAACGATATCAGCATTGCCATCAAGAATTGGCTTTATTAAATCTTTGTAATCAATTGGATCATATTCAAGATCACCGTCTTGGATAATAATAACATCACCCGAGGCATGACCGAAGCCGGTTCGTAGAGCTTCACCTTTGCCGGAATTTTTCTGATGATAAAAGATTTTGATGTCATTTTGACGAATATTAGCAAGAATGTCCTTTGTTCCATCAGTAGAACCATCATCAACAATTATTATTTCTTTAATTAGGCCATTGGTGTAGCTATTCTGCACTTTTTTAAGAATAGCTAAAAAAGTATCTTTTTCATTATATACTGGAATAATAATTGATACTTTTTGAAAGCTATTTTTTAACATAAATTGAGAAAATATTTAAAGGTTGGTTTATTGTGACTCATTTAATTTGCGTTTTTTATCAAATTTATCCTTATAGAGAAGATGGAGATATTTGCCGGGATCTTCAAGAGATTTGGCATTTTGGCAACTAAAGATTGGGTGATTTTTCCAATCCCACAACTGATTCCGGTGATTAATAACATCATCAGCAGTATTACCCATGCGACAAGGGGAAAAAAAGGCTCCAATGATTTCAATATAAAAAGAGAGGCAGACTAATATAACAAAAAAATATTTTAATATAATATTTTTGTTATCCAGCAACTTTTCCCAAAAAATGGCAAGCAAAACCAATAATCCAGGCAGCATTTCAATTAATAAACGATAACCAAAACCCCAGCCTCCCCACCACATTACCCACTTTGAATATAACAGCCACAGTAAAATTGTGCCAATGGAAATATATTTATATAACGGATTAAATTCTTTTTTTGTAAAAACAAAATAAATTGCTACAAATGCAAAAATAAATATGGGGGAATGGGTCAGTAAGCCATGGCTAGGACTAAAAAATAATCCAAGAAGACCATTAAAGATATTATTTGTAAAATGATAAACTTGAGCCTGTCCAAGATTTTTAAATTGATGATAATAAATATAGGAGTAAGTAAACAAAAGGCCAATTGGGATGCTGCCTAAAATTAAAAATTTTATTATTTGCTTCCTGTGATGAACGCAAATATAAATGAATATCGGCAAGAATAATAAAAGATCCGAAGGCCTGCTCCAAATTGCCCAGCCAGCAAAAAAACCAACCCAAGCTAAATATTTCGACTTTTTTTGGCCTAAAAATAATAAAAACAATGAGATATTAATAAATAATACGCTGGGCCCGTGTTGCCACAATCCCCGACTGGCCACCGTCCATATATTGGTGGCAAAACCAAAAATTAGCGCCATAAATAAAGAAGTCTTGGGCCTAAAAATTTGACTAAGCGCTAAATACATAAAAACTACTGCCAAAGAGGCAATTAGGGAACTTGTTATTTTTGAAAGTAGTTTCGTATGCGCTGTAATGTCAAAACCAAGTAAATCAACAAAATAATAAATAGGAACAGCTAATATCCCGGGCAAAACAGGATAAACAGAAACGACTTTACCCGTGGGCTCAACCCGATAAAACCAATATTGGCTGTGCGTCTGGCCGTTATCTGAAAAAAATTCACTAAAATCCAAATCAAAATCTTTGATGATAGTAATAGGTGTTAGCTCCGCAGCCCTTGTGTCGCCGCTTGTTTCGTAGCTTAAATTTAAATTGTAAACAATAAAAGACAATAGAAATAAAATTACACAATTTTGAAATAATTTTTGATTTGATAACATAAATTGATTAGAATACTTTAACAAAAATATCCTTATAATATTGCCTGCATAAACCTAAATAATTTTGTTTAATTTGAATCAGCAGTATCTGTTTTGATTATAAACTTTTCTTTACTAAAATTCCACTCAAAAGCAATTACTTTATTTGTATTAAAAGGAATCATTTTAGGAATAAAATGAATTTTATTATAAGAAACATTAAAATAAAGCTGAAGCATATCATATATATATGGGGCATTCTGGCCAAAGGGAAAATCACCCACGATAAAAACATTATACCCACGATACTGTGCCATGTTCAGAATACTAAGACTGTAATACAAATTTCTGCTTACCTGGCCGAGTTTATAATAGCCGCGATTGTCCTCTCTAATTTTATGGGCATTAAAAAATAATAATATCGCCATCATTAAAAATATAAAAAATTTGTAGCTTTTGTGCCGTGAGGATTGGTAAAGTAAATAGATTACAGTAGCTAACAAGCAAGAGGTACCGACGGAGATCAGATAATTATAACGCGAAGCCAAGAAAAAATGGTAACTGCCCATATTAAAAAAAATTGGGGGTAGCGAAGCAATTAATATCCAACCTCCAAAAAATAAAAGGATTCTTCGGTACTCTCTATTTTTTAAAAAAATCAATGTGATCACTAAAAACAAAGCCAGAAACAAAATAGTAATTAAAGATAAATTTTCAAACCCAAATATGGCATGACCTGTATTAAAAAATAAAATTTTCAGCTGGGACATCTTGATCTTATATTCATAACCATAAACCGCGAGGTTGTTAAATAAATATAGATATTGCATCACTAGATAACCAATGGTTGCGGCCCACAATGGCAGCAAGATGGTAGCATCTTTTTTATACCAATTTTTATATTTATAAAACAATAAAAACTCCAAGCTTAAAATAATCACTAAAATTGATGAGGATTCCTTGGTTAAGAGAGCCGCTATCAAAGCGCTTAAAGTTGCTAAATAAACAAAAAAATTCCTATTTTCTAAATAATACCAAAATAAATTTGCGGCGAGTAGAACAAAAAAAGTATCAATAAGGGAGGTTGCGGCGCTAATCCACATCACGGCTTCACGATGACTATATAAACAAATAAATATGATAGCGGCCAACCAGCCGATTGCCCATCGTTTTGTAATATTTTTGCCTAGTAAATATACAAGATAACCATTAACTCCATGTAATAATATATTTACCAAATAATAATAAACAGGGTGGCTGCCAAATAAATGATATGTTATATAGAAATAAAAATTTACAGTTGTCCTTAAAAAACCCGCGAAACGTAAAAAAACAAAATCATACCAGTTGTAAAGTGAATGATCTGCTCGAAACAACCATGAAAAATCATCTGAAAAAAAGAAATTCTTCAAAATAGGACAAAAAATAACAAGGGATAAAAAAATAGATAAAAGCAAGGGGATAATAATCTTTTTTATTATAACACGATAATATCTCATTTTTTTAGCCTTAATCTAAAAACAGTCATAAAAAATTCAATTATATCCTTAATGCCCAATTTTGATTGGCCAAATTTTCTGTCTATAAAAGTAACTGGAACTTCTGCTATGCTGTATCCTTTTTTTTCAGAGCGATAAATAAGTTCTTCCTGGAAAGCATAACCATTCGCTTTAATCGTTTGAAAATCAATGTCTTTAAGCATTGTGGCTTTAAGACATCGGTAACCGGCAGTAATGTCTCTTGTTTTTAAGCCAAGCATGGCGCGAGCAAAACTCATCGCTAAAATGC
>PFHP01000010.1 GCA_002782365.1 Candidatus Kuenenbacteria bacterium CG_4_8_14_3_um_filter_39_15
CTAGAGAGCATATTGTGCTTGCCAAACAGGTTGGCGTGCCATACATTGTCGTTTTCTTAAACAAAGTTGATCAAGTTGACGACAAAGAACTTATTGACTTAGTGGAAGAAGAAGTCAAGGATTTGCTCAAAAAATATGAATTCCCAGGCGATGTAACTCCAATTATTCGCGGTTCAGCTCTTAAGGCGCTTGAAGCGGCAAATGCCGGCAATAAAGATGATGAAAATTTAAAATCCATTAAAGAACTTTTGGACAAGCTTGATGAATATATTCCAGAACCAGCGCGTGATATAACCAAACCATTTCTGATGCCCATTGAGGATATCTTTTCCATTGAAGGCCGTGGCACGGTTGTGACTGGCAGAATTGAAAGAGGCTTGGTTAAGTTAAATGAAGAGGTTGAAATTATTGGCATTAAAGATACGGCTAAAACTGTTGTGACTGGCATTGAGATGTTTAATAAACAGCTTGACGAGGGCCGCGCTGGGGACAATGCCGGCGTATTGCTGCGCGGCACTAAAAAAGAAGATGTTTATCGCGGCCAAGTCTTGGCCAAGCCAGGCACGGTTACTCCTCATACGGAATTTGAAGCCGAAGTTTATATCTTAAGCAAAGAAGAAGGCGGCCGTCATACCCCGTTCTTCAATGGTTATAAGCCGCAATTCTATATCAGAACCACGGACGTTACCGGCGATGTAACCTTAGCCGCGGGAACAGAAATGGTCATGCCAGGCGATACTGTTAATTTAAAGATTACATTAATTCAGCCAGTGGCTTTGGAAGAACAGCAAAAATTTGCCATTCGTGAAGGCGGCCGCACCGTTGGTGCTGGCGTGGTTACTAAGATTAGTAAATAAACTCAGACTCGTTCCCTAATCATTCCGGGAGCGAGTTTAGTTTGTTTAATAATAACAATTGAAAGTCATTTGAAAATTATGACCGATAAACCAATCATTAAAAATAATAATCGCCAAGAAGGCAAAGAGGATGACAAGCCCAGAATCAGAATCAAAGTAAAAGCCTTTGATCATAAGATTATTGACCGGGCCACTAAAACTATTATTGATGCCGCTAAACGTACGCAAGCACAGGTCAAGGGCCCCATTCCTTTACCCACTGAAATCAGCAAATATACTGTCAATCGTTCAACCTTTGTCCACAAAGATGCACGGGAACAGTTTGAAATGCGAGTCCATAAAAGATTAATTGATATTTACGACCCCAAACCAACGACGATCAATGATTTAATGAATTTAGCCTTGCCTAGCGGGGTTGATGTTCAAATTAAAATGTAATATAAAAATATTCACTTAATAATCATTAAGAATCCGGATAAGATCCCCGACCTAGCGTCGGGAAAACCATCCGTTTATTCTTAACTTTGATTAAACCATTATAATTCGGATAAAAGCATAAAAAATGAAGAATAATTTGATTTCTATGTTTATATCTGGTTTATAATGACCGGATTTTTTTTAAAAAAACCATGAAGTTCATCCTTGGCATAAAAAAACAAATGACCCAAATTTTTAATCCTGAAAGCGGTGACGTAATTCCAGTCACTGTTATTAATGCTGGCCCCTGCCGGGTGGTAAGAATTAAGACTAGTGATTCAAAAGATGGCTACAGTTCTGTTATTCTTGGCCTCGGCGGCAAAAAAAAGCTAAGCAAACGCGAGCTTGGCCCAATTAAAGATTTAGGCAATCTGTCATATATCAAAGAATTTAGGAGCGATGAACTAAAAGATTTGAAACGCGGTGACACAATTACTGTTGATGCTTTTGAAGTCGGCGACAAAGTCAAGGTAGTCGGCATTTCAAAGGGCAAAGGTTTCCAAGGCGTAGTCAAACGTTATGGTTTTCACGGGCATCCAGGCACTCACGGTACCAAAGACCAGGAACGTTCCCCGGGTTCAATCGGCCCAACTGCTCCGGCTCGCGTTTTCCCAGGCATGAGAATGGCCGGTCATATGGGCGCTGAGCGCGTGACTGTTAAAAATTTAGCCATAGCAAAAATTGATCATGAAAAAAATGAACTTTACATCAAAGGCGCCATACCCGGAGCGAAAAGCGGCTTGCTGTTGCTTAGTTGTGCTGGCGCGTTAAAAATCCAAAAATCATGAAATATCAAATTTACCAAGCCAGTGGAGAAAAAGACAAGCAAGTTGATTTAAACCCAGCTATTTTTAACGTTGAAGCCAATCAAGGCCTAATTCATCAGGCAGTCGTCGCCCAAATGTCAGCCAAGAGAAAAGTATTAGCTGATACCAAAGATAAAGGCGAAGTGCGCGGCGGCGGCCGAAAACCTTGGCGGCAAAAAGGCACTGGCCGAGCCAGACACGGTTCAAGCAGATCGCCCATTTGGATTGGCGGCGGTGTCACTTTTGGTCCGACCAAGGACAGAAATTTTAAGAAAAAAATTAATAAAAAAATGAAAAGAAAAACGCTTTTTATGTGTTTAACTGACCGCGCTAAAAGCAAGGATATGGTCATTGTAGACAAGCTGGATTTCAAAGAGAATAAGACCAAAGAATTTGTGGCGGTTGTTAAGAACCTAAAAGATGTTTTAAAACTTAAAAAATTATCCAAGAGAAAGGTTGCAGAAGACGAAAAGAAAAAAGAAGAAAAAAATGCTGGCGAGGATAAAAAACAGAAAAAATTTGATTTGAAAAAGTACCAAACATCGATTTTGGTTGTCACTGGTCAGGACACTGCCCGCATTTCGCGCCTAGCCGGTAATATTCCAGGGATTAAAGTCTTGGGCGCTAATTCCTTAAATGTAGTGGATATTTTAGCGCATAAGAATATTTTAATCACAGAGGACAGTTTAAAAGTAATAACAGCAGTATATTTAAAACAAGATAGTCAGCTGCCATAAAAAATTTGAAATTATAAGTTTATGTCTTTATTCAGCAGAAAGAAAAAAGAACCAGCAACTAAAAATGAAGAGCAGGCTAAAACGGCCGGAACTGTTAAAGCTGTCCAGCCAAAACAAAAATCGGGAAAAGCCGTAAAAAAAAGTGGCAGCCAAGTGTCGTATAAAGTGCTTGTCCATCCCCTAGTCACAGAAAAATCAACTCTTCAGAATAGTTTCAATCAATATGCTTTTATTGTGAACAGTCGGGCAAATAAAGTAGAAATTAAACTGGCCATCCAGGAAACTTACGGTGTCATGCCATTAAAAGTAAAAACCATCAGTCAAATGGGCAAACTAGTCAGATCAGGCCGCGGACGGTTGTCAAGGCAAAAAAATTGGAAAAAAGCAATCATCACCTTGCCCCAAGATAAAAAAATTGATGTTTACGAAGCCGTATAGAAAAGTAAAGTTTTATAAAAACTATGGCAATTAAGATTTACAAACCAACCACTCCAGCCAGACGCAAAACCTCCATTGTGTCATTTTCTGATATTACTAAAAGTAAACCGGAAAAAAAATTAACCGTCACTCGCAAAACGTTTGCCGGCAGAAACAAGAGCGGTAAAATTACAGTCCGTCACCGCGGCGGCGGCGCCAAGCGCCGTATCAGGCTGGTGGATTTTAAACGTTTGAAATTTAATCAACCGGCCAGTGTTGCGGCTATTGAATATGATCCAAACCGCTCTGCAAGAATTGCCCTGGTCCAGTATGAGGATGGCCAGCTTTCATATATTTTAGCCGCTGATGGCATTAAAGTTGGTGATAAAATAGTTTCTTCAGACGAAAAAGTCGCCATAAAAGTAGGCAATCGTATGCCCCTTGAATTTATTCCAGCTGGTATTAATGTTTATAATGTAGAGTTAAATCCAGGTCAAGGCGGAGTAATGGCCAGATCGGCCGGTTCTTCTGCCGTGGTTCAGGCGATTGAAGGCAAGTTCGTTCAGCTTAAAATGCCATCCGGAGAAATCCGTTTAGTCAAAAAAGAATGTCTGGCGACAATCGGCCAAGTTTCTAATCCCGACCATCGGTTAGTCCGTCTTGGCAAAGCCGGCCGCCAGCGCCACCGGGGCATTCGTCCCAGTGTCCGTGGCAAAGCCATGAATCCTTGCGACCATCCCCATGGCGGCGGTGAAGGCAGGCACCCCATTGGCATGAGATATCCCAAAACTAAATGGGGTAAACATGCCATGGGGGTTAAAACAAGAAATAATAAAAGATGGTCAAATAGAATGATTATCCAAAGAAGTAGAAAAGAAAGTAATTAATTAACAAAAAATTATGAGTAGAAGTTTAAAAAAAGGCCCATACATTGACGAAAAGCTGTTGAAGAAAGTCAGCAATCTTAAAATTGGCGATAAGACAGTCATTAAAACATGGTCAAGAGACTGCACGATTACTCCTCAAATGGTCGGTTTTACTTTTGGCGTCCATAATGGCAAAACGCATCTTCCAGTTTTTGTTGTTGAAAACATGGTCGGCCATAAGTTGGGTGAATTTGCGTTCACCCGTAAGTTCATCAAACATGGCGGCAAAAAACAAAGAGACACGGAACGTTCCGCCGCAGAAACTGCCAACAAACAATAATCAAAAGAATAATTTATTAATAAGGCTCAAGCTATGGAAACTACGGCCAAACTTAGATACTTAAGAATGTCACCTAGAAAAGTTAGACTAGTCGTGGATGCTATCCGCGGCGTGAGTGTTGAACAGGCTTTAGCTCGCTTGAAATTTTCAGACAAACGCGCCGCTCAGCCTGTTGCCAAATTGTTAAATTCAGCCATTGCTAACGCCGAGCACAATCAGGATTTGAAACGTGACAATTTATTAATTAAAGAGATTAAAGTTGATGAAGGGCCAGTTTTAAAAAGATGGCGTTCCAGAGCGTTTGGCCGTGCCGCTGGCATTCAAAAGAGAACCTCGCACATCTCCATTGTTTTATCAGAAATTAAGCCCAGTAAAGAAAAGGCAGATAAGAAGAAAGGGGCTGCCAAGAGCCAAGAGGTAAAAATTGTCAGGTCATTGGATGAGATTAAAGATGTCAGCCAAGGCAAAACTAAAGGAGAAAAAGAGGCTGGTTCCGATTTAAAAGATGGTTTAGTCCAGCAAGAAAAATTTCATTCGGAAAAACCAAAAGGTCCCCAGTCAGCTAAAAGACGATTTTTCAGCAGAAAATCAGGCTAAAATATAAAAAAATGGGTCATAAAGTCAATCCAAAAATATTTCGTATCAAAGTCAGCAAGACTTGGAATTCAAAATGGTTCCGGGATAAGTTTTATGCTGTCTCATTGCAGACAGATGTGGTTATTCGTAAATATTTGGAAAGCAAACTGCGTGAAGCCAGTTTGGAAAAAGTAATTATTGACCGCACTGCCGATACCATAGAAATTACCATTTATACTGCCCGCCCTGGTGTGATTATTGGCAGAGGCGGGGCTGGGGTAGACGAGCTGAAAAATCACATCATAAAAAATATTATTAAAAGCAAAAAGACAAAGGTCAACATTAATATTAAAGAAGTGAGCAAGCCAAATTTATCAGCCAACATCGTGGCGATAAATATCGCCCTAGACTTGGAAAAAAGGATGCCCTTTCGGCGCGTCATGAAAAAATATATTGAAAATATTATTAAAACAGGCGCTCAAGGGGTAAAAATTGTCGTTTCCGGCCGTTTGGGCGGAGCAGAAATTGCCAGAACGGAGAAGTTGACTGCGGGCAAGATTCCGCTTAATACCATTCGCGCGGACATTGATTATGCGCGGACTGCGGCCAGAACCACTTACGGCGCGATTGGCGTTAAAGTCTGGATTTATAAAGGCGAATTTTTCGGCGACAACCATGAAGATACGGAGAAATAATAAATAATCCACAAATTATGTTAGCCCCCAAAAAAATAAAACACAGAAAATGGCATAAAAGCGCCGGCACGTCCGGCAGCATTGCTTCCCGCATGACCAAGATTAGTTATGGTGATTTTGCCCTTAAAGCCATGACTGCCGGCTGGATTAATGCCAGGCAGATTGAAGCAGTGCGGCGCGTGCTTGTCCGCTACATCAGAAAAGGCGGTAAAATTTGGGTGAGGATTTTTCCTGATAAGCCCATGACAGTTAAAGGCGCTGAAGTCGGCATGGGCAAAGGCAAAGGGACGGTTGACCATTATGTCGTCTCAGTTTTACCTGGCCAGGTTCTTTTTGAAATGTCCGGCATTTCTAATGAACATGCCAAAGAAGCGCTTAATCTAAGCAGTTACAAGTTGCAGATTAAGACTAAGTTTGTTAAAAAGTAATTATTAATTAATGAAAGCCAAAGAACTGCGCGTTAAAACGATAACCGAATTAAAAACCCTTTTATCAGAAAGAAGGGAAGCTCTAAGAAACATGCGTTTTAAAGTTGCCCAAAGGCAATTAAAAAAAGTTCATGATCTTAAAGCTGCTAAAAGAGATATTGCCAGGATTTTAACTATTATTAAACAAAAGTCATATGAAAAATAATCAGAAAAAAAATACGGATAAAAAGAAAAAAATATCCCGCGCCTTTACTGGTTTGGTGGTTTCTGATAAGATGGATAAAACTATTGTTGTCCGTGTTAATCGGACAAAAATACATGCCAGATATCACAAAAGGTATCATGTCAGTAAAAATTATAAAGTCCATGATCCAGCCAATCGGTTTAAGACAGGCGAGACTGTCAAATTTATTGAATGCCGGCCAATGTCAAAGGAGAAAAGATGGCGGGTAGTTCGAGGGTTAAACGAGGACTAAACTGCTTTAGTCCGAGTACCTACACATTTTAAATATATGGTTCAACACAGATCAATTTTAAATGTTGCTGATAACAGCGGAGCCAAACGTCTCCAGGTTATTCGCGTGCTTGGCGGATACAGAAAAAGATATGCCCGCGTCGGCGATGTGGTCGTTGTTTCGGTCAAAGAAGCTGAACCGCACACAGCCATTAAAAAAGGCTCGGTGATGCATGCCGTGATTGTCAGAACTAAAAAAGAAGTCAGACGCTCCAGCGGCATTTATATCCGCTTTGATGATAACGCCGCCGTTTTGTTTGATCAAAAATCAAAAGAACTAAAAGGCACGCGCATTTTTGGCCCAGTGGCCAGAGAGCTCCGAGCCAAGGGCTTTAATAAAATTATTTCATTAGCGCCAGAAGTGCTTTAGCCATCATAACGTTCCGACTATGAAATTTAAAAAAGGCGACACGCTCAAAATATTAAAAGGCAAAGATCAAGGCAAGACAGGCAAAGTCTTGAAAGTTATTATTTCCCCTCAAAGCAAAAGTAAAGATAAAATTATAATTGAAGGCATAAATTTGCGCTATAAGCACATCCGTCCCAAACGTGCTGGCGAAAAAGGCCAGCGGATTATGTTTCCCTTTGCTTTGAGTGTTGCCAACGCGCAATTAGTTTGCCCTAAGTGCGGCCAGCCCACTAGAATCGGCTATCAAGTTTTGGCCAAAGCCCCGGAAACTACCAGAGAGAAAAAACAGCGAGTCTGTAAAAAATGCAGGGCGATAATCTAATTTTTATGAACAGATTTAAAGAAAAATATTTAAAGACGGTGGTGGCCCAAATGAAAGAAAAGTTTGGCTATAGCAATAGTCTTGCCGTGCCCAAGGTAGACAAGATAGTTTTGAATGTCAGGATTTCCGCCAGCAACAGTGACCAAAAATTTCAAGAATTAGCTGCTGATACGTTAACCAGAATCAGCGGCCAAAAGCCGATCTTTACTAAAGCTAAAAAATCAATCTCTTCTTTTAAAATCAGAGAAGGCCAGATTGTCGGGGTGAGTGTCACCCTAAGAAACAACAGAATGTATGATTTTCTTGATAAACTAGTTAATTTATCCCTGCCCAACGTGCGTGATTTTCGCGGGCTTAGCCAAAAAAGTATTGACGGCCAGGGCAATTTAACTATTGGTTTCAAAGAATATTTGGCTTTTCCAGAAATTAATCCTGATGAGGTTGAAAATTTGCATGGCCTTGAAGTTTGTATTCATACCACGGCCAAATCAAAGAAAGAAGGTTTTATTTTACTTGCCCTTCTTGGCTTTCCTTTTGTAGAAAAATTAATTGATAAATAATAGTAATAATTAAACGTTACAACGATGGCTACTACAGCACAAATAATAAGATCGCAGAGAAAACCCTCACGTTCAACCAGGGTTGTCAGACGTTGCTGGCGTTGCGGCCGGAACAGGGGTTTTATGAGAAAATTCGGCCTGTGCCGCATCTGTTTTCGTGAACTGGCCAATAAAGGTGATATTCCCGGCGTGACTAAATCTAGTTGGTGATTTTAATTTTTAATTTTTGATTTTTTATGACAGACCCAATCGCTGATATGTTAACACGAATACGCAACGCCCAGATGGTAAAAAAATCTGTGGTCATTATGCCTTTCTCAAAATTAAAGTTTAATATTTTAACTTTAATGGCCAGGGAAGGCTGGATTGGTAGTGTTAAACGAATTGAGCCAGCTGACGGTAAAGCCGACATTACTAAGAGCAAAAAAACAGACGCAGAGAGGTTGAATAGATTTGCCGAGCTGCAAGTTAAAATCAAATATTTAGATGATGGCCGTCAGCCTAAAATAACTTCATTAAAACGCATCAGCAAGCCAGGCGGCCGAGTCTATGTAGACAAGGAACATATTCCGTTTGTTTTGAATGGCCGTGGTCTGGCTGTTATTTCAACTTCCCAAGGGCTTTTAACGGATAAAGCTGCCAGAAAAGGCAAAGTCGGCGGAGAAATTATTTGTGAGATTTATTAA
>PFHP01000052.1 GCA_002782365.1 Candidatus Kuenenbacteria bacterium CG_4_8_14_3_um_filter_39_15
TGAAAACATTGGTGAAGAACAACTCAATAACTTTAAACCCGTAATTCCAAACTCAATTCCCATTTGCGCTAAACTTGAATCGGAGTTAGCTGATCTAGACGGCACTGAAGCAAAAAACTACCTGAAGGAATTAAATATAAAAAAAACCGGCCTTGACCAATTAATCGTTGAGAGTTATAAATTACTCAACTTAATTACTTTCTTTACTGCCGGTCCTAAAGAAAGTCATGCCTGGACAATTGTCAGCGGTACTAAAGCTCCCGCGGCCGCGGGAAAAATCCACACTGATTTTGAACAGGGTTTTATTCGCGCTGAAATTATAAACTGGAAAAATTTGCTGGATGCCGGCGGCGAAATTCCCGCTAAAGAAAAAGGTCAGATGAAAATTGAAGGCAAAGACTATATTATGCGAGACGGCGACGTGGTATACTTCAGATTCAGTAAATAATCTTAATTCTAAATTTAAAATTTTCACCCTTCAGGTGATCCCCCGCCCGCCATCGCTACGCGAAGCGTTGCGGGCAGGCGCCTGCCACGAATTTGAATTATTCACAAAAAAACTTGGTGGAAAAATTTAAAATTTTTACTTCCCCCTGCCGCGCAATTTCTACTTTATTATCAGAAACCTTGACGATTGTTGAGGGTTTTCTTTTTTTTAATTTTCCAGCATCTAAAACTAAATCAATACTTCCTCCCCTCTTTGAGGGGAGGTGTTCCGTCCCGCGGCCGCGGGACGGAACAGAGGGGTATTTATTTAACTGTCTTAACACCTCTTCCACTGCATAACAACTCCCTCCGCCGGCGCGATTCGCGCTGGTGGCTGTGATCGGCCGACCTAATTTTTTAGCCAACAAATTGGCTGTTTTATTGGGTGAAATTCTGACAGCGCAGGTTGTTTGGTTTTTTAATAAATAAATATTGCTTTTTACTTCTAGAACTACTGACAGCCCTTTGTATTTTTTTAATAATTCTAATTCTTTTTTATTGACCTTAAAATATTTCTTAACCTGATTTAAACTACTGCCAATCAAAGGCAAAAATTTTTTAAAACTTCTGCCTTTTATCTGGTAAATCTTTTTCACCGCCCTGGCGTTCGTCGCATCAGCCGCCAAACCATAAGCCGTTTCCGTGGGAATGACTAAAACACCACCCCGATGCAAAATTTTAACGGCGTGGTTTATAATATTTTTATCAGGATTATTGTTATCAATTCTTTCTATCATGGTGTTAATTTTAAATTTTAAATTTTAAAATAAATCTCAATTTTAAATTTAAAATGTTTAAAAATTTGTCATTTAAAATTATTATTCCTGTATAATCACTCTCGTCCCTATATCCGCCCAATCATAAACTATCTTTGCCGGACCAACCCCTAATCTTATACAGCCATGCGACACTGGTGTGCCCAGATGATCCGCCCCTTCTTTATAACCAGAAGGCCATTCAGGCAACTCGTGGATTCCCATGCCACGGACAGGATCAATTAACATCCAATAGGGCATCCACAAGCCGGCCATTTTTGACCAAGCCCTAGCTCGCTTTTCATAAACTTTAAATTCTCCAACGGGCGTTTTCATTCCCGGCTTGCCAGTTGACACTGAATACTCGCCAGTCAATTTATCATTCTCATAAATCTCTAATTTTTGCTCGCTTAAATCAATCACTATCTTTTTAATCTTAACTTTTTCCTCAATCTCCGGCAACTCTCCAGACCAGACTACTATTTCATTCTCTGGCAAACTAGTCTTGATTCTTAGATAATTTTCTATTCCAAACCTGCTCTCATCAATTTCTCTAGCAAAAATCGGCAGAGTAAAAACAAGTAATGCCACCGCTATTAAAATAATAATTTCAAATTTTACAATCTTCCTCCACATAAAATCAAAATACAAAATGCAATTAACAATAAACAAGGCTTAAAAAATACTTAAAAATTAATTCATTAAATCATTGTTTGAAAATTGAAAATTAAAAATTAAATTCACTCTCTATAGAATTTAGCCGCTTCTTCGGGCAAAACAGTGTTGATGATAATTCTTGAGCCCATCTCAACCCCAGCCCAAGTGCTGCGCCTGGGGCAAATACGAATATAAAAATGCTCATCCTTGTCAGTAATTGACTGGTGCAAATACATATTGTAAGAAATTTCTAATTTATTTAATTTTGTCACAATATACTTCATCATTTTAGCCATAGAAGTAATCTCCTGACGATCCAAAACCGTAATATTGTCCAGATGATTTCTGGGAATAATCCAAGCTTCATACTGATAAATTGAGGCATAAGGCGTGAAAGCCACCGCTTTATCGTCAGCCATAATAAATCTTGACCCTTTCTCCTCTTTTTTTATTAAATCACAATAATAACAATTGCCATGTTCAATCCTATATTCCTGCGCTTTGGTCAGCTTGTTAATAATATGCGGGGGCGTAAAACCAGCGGCAAAAATCTGCGAATGAGCATGGTGTAAAGACGCTCCGGCCTTGCCGCCCTTGTTTTTAAAAATTAGAATATACTGAATTTTTTTATCTTTTGACAGTTCGCTCGTTCTATTTATATACGATTCCATAATCGCTATCCAATGGTCCAAAGGCAAGTCACCAGTTTCTTTATAATGTTCCGGGGTTTCAATCACCACCTCCTGATAGCCATAAACTTTTTTATTTTCAGGTGTCACCGCCGGAAAAATATTCTTTACTACTTTTACCTGCCAATTATTTTTATCCCCGGCAAAATAAAGTCCAGGCACTTTTTTCTGGTTTCCAGGACAAAATACACACGCCTTTTTTTCCGCTTCAATTTGCTTCTTGGAAAATTTTTCTTCTTCTCCGACATCTTTTGGCCTTTTACTCCTGCCAGGCGCCATAATGACAAACCTGTCATGAATCTTATCTTCCCGCACCTCTGATTGTATAAATTGTTCTTTTTTAGGCATATATTTTAAATAATATTAGGAATTTCTTTGAATTGCAAAATTTTATTCCTCCTCCCCTCAGATGAGGGGAGGTGGCGAGCGAAGCGAGCCAGAGGGGTGTTGAATTTTTAACACCTCCTCCCCTTAATCCGTTTAAAAGATAATCAATCTTTTAAACTCAACTGAGGAGGGGAGGATACATAAAATGACAGCTTCGTAATTCAAAGGAATTAGATTAATTAGCAATTAGAAATTATTATAGTTTCTATCTTCATCATACTAAATCCCGTCCGTCCGGTCAATCAGCTCTTAAAATCCGAGAACTTGAATCTGTGCTCCTGTGTACCATAATGTTCCACCGGAAATTTAGCCAGCCAAGAAGCTAGCTCACCGCACTTTTTCAAATCCCAACCACTGACAATTCCTTTAATAAACCCAGCCCGATAAGCGTCGCCCGCTCCGGTCGGGTCAACAATCTTTCGCGGACTGACTGCTTTGATTTTAATCTGTCTATGATTACTACAGATAACCGAGCCTTGAGCGCCATACGTCACCACTAACACCTTTACTAATCTCTGAATTACTTCCATATTTTTGCCCGCTTCGCCATAGCTCAAGCGAGGCGAGCCCAATCTTAATGCTTTCATAATCAGCGCCAGCTCATAATCATTACCAATCAGCACCCTGGCATTTTTGATTAAAAAATCTAATTCTCGCGCGGATAAAAGCGGTATCTGCTGGCCTGGATCAGCAATATATGGCATGCCTAATTTTTTATAAACCCTGACCGCGTCCAGCATATCTTGGGTATTTCCCGGCGCGACTATGGCCATGGCCACTTCACCAAAATTTCTCACTTTTTTTTCTGTAATCCCGCAGGGTACTCCCATGGTTTCCAAATGCAAGGCAGTAATCTGATTATCAGCTCTATCCGTCACAATGTGCGCCGTTGCTGTATTCTTATCCTTCAGTAATTTAATGCCAGACAAGATCAGCCTATTTTTCCGCAGCCATTTTTCATAATTTGAAAAATCAGCTCCAGCCTGTGACAAAATCACCGGCTCTTCCCCTAATAATTTTAAATTATAGGCGATATTGCCTGCCGTGCCGCCAAAATTAACTTTCATTTTATCCACCACAAAACAGACAGACAAACTATGAATTTTCTCTGGCATAATATGGTCAGAAAATTTACCCTGAAAATCCATTATTTTATCATAGACCAAAGAACCGCTGACTAAAATTTTATGCTTCATATTTTTTTGCCCGGTCAAATTTGACTGGATGAAATCTAATTATTATGGAAACTAAAATAATTATTATGCCCACGGCCACTACAAATAAATATTTGATCAAATCATTTCCTTGGTTGCTGGTCGGTTGTTCTTGGTTGGTTGTTGCCCCTGACGCAATCCGCCCGGCTAATTTAACATCAGCCGGGAATCTGGGCAAAACCCTGTATTCGCCGTTGACTTCCGAAATAATGCCGCTGACCTCTAGTTTGTCCCCGATATTAAAATTATTGCCAGAGATACCTGTATTCTGTTTGATGTATATTTTAACTTCTTCAGTCTGATCATCCAGCCACCATGACGAGCCTTTAATCTCGGTCAAATCTCCTGCTATTTTTACCAGCGCCCCCTCAATATCTTCGCCGATGTCTTCAAGCTGGATTGCCATGGGCGCCGGCAATTTATCCCCTTTAATTTTGACAATATCGGCCTTGGTTTTTGTTTTCACTCTTGTCTCGCCCTGATTATCGCTCAACTCTCCGTTAACTGTGATAAAATCGCCCAGCGCAAGCTCTGGAAAATCTTTTTTATAAGAATAAATCTGCGCCCCGCTACTGCCATCAATAATGTAAAAAATTGTTTTTCCAAAAAGCCCCGGCTCAACTGCCACCCAACCGCGCACACTCACTTTGCTGCCCGCTTTCAAATCACGCAGTTCTCTCAAATCATTTATCCCATAAATAATTTCGCTAGCTTGTTCAACAGTAGAATCCGTGCTCTCTCCAAGCCATTGCCAAACGCCGTCAATTTTCGCGTAAACCAATCCCTCGCCTCCCCCGCTGTAATCCACTTGGTCAATCACTTCCCCGTTTATGTCCAAAAATCTGACACTGTCACTGTCATTGTTTAAAGTAAGATGTGATTCCGCGCTGGTGATAAAAATACAACTCTCGGCCGCCAGACTGTAATCATTCAGCTGATACGGCTTTGACCCCCCAGCGCTGTCAGCCAAGCTAAAACTGGTCAAATCAACATCGCTCTTGCCTGAATTGCAAAGTTCAATCCATTCATTCTCACTGTCAGCCCCGGCTGGATTTGGTAAAAATTTATTAATATAAATTTTACTCGTGTCAACATCTATTTTCTCTTTCGGCTCGCCAATTTCAACTGGCAGACTATATTCATCTTCACCGCCTAAATTATCAACTACGGTCAGTGTAATTCCAAGCTCGCCGCCATTTAAAATTTTTGCTTCCAGGCGCGGATCTTTAAATTCAAAGCGCGCTCCTCTTATCCCTTGAACAGACACCTCCTCTGAAAATTCCCATATATATTTAACTATCTTGCCCTCTTTGTCCGGATCATAGCTCTCAACGGCATCAAACATTAAATAGTCCCCGACTTGAATCTCACCAGTGGTAAAATCAAAATAAGCTTTTGGATTATTGTTTGGCAAAGGACAATTATTCGCTCCCCCTAATGTCGGCGTCTTGCTCCAAATCCACCTGGACAAATTAAAACACCAATTATAGCTCTCTCCTTCCGCCACATTTTTTTTATAACTAACAATGTCAACTTCCTTATCCTGACTGTCAATTAATTTCAAACTATCACCGCCGATATTGTTCAAAATCAAGCCGCTTGCTCCGCGCTCTAAAATTAAATAGTTTTTGGCCTCAATGTTCTCGCGGCCGAACTTATACTCGCTTTCATTGTCTTGGAGAATCCAACCGTCCAAATTCACGGCCACGGTTGAGGTATTATAAAGTTCAAGCCATTCGCTGTCATCAATCCCGATTGGATTGGCTAAAAATTCGCTGATTAAAACTTTATCTTTAAACTCCGAATATTTATTTTCTTTTTGGCTTGATTCTTGATCATTAATTTCTGATCCTTGGTCTTTATTTGAACTGCCTTCACTCCCTCCGCCATTTGTCCCGGATTGCTCTGACGCCGCGGTGATAATATTCTCGCTGCCTTTGGTGGCGGTTGTTGTCCAGCCATAGCCGCCACTGCTATTTCTCGCCCAGCCAAAATCATCTTTCGCTGTTTCACTGTAACTCACGGAGCTGATCAATGTGCCGTCCGCCTGGTACAAGGTGGCTGATTCGCCTCCGCTGTTATTCAATGAAATGCCGGTCGTACTTTTATCCAGAACAAAAAAATCTCCCTGTCCGATAAGAGTGGCATTAAAATCTTCCGCGCTAATTACGTAACTTTTACTCGCATCCTCTATCCGCCAGCCGGCCAAATCCACCGCGACCAGTCCGATATTTTTTAATTCAATCCACTCAAAATCATCACTCTCCATCGGGTTGGGCAAAAGCTCATTAATCACTATCTCCGCCTCGCTAGATTCATCAGCTGTTTCATTTGAGCCGATTGTAATTAATCCTTTAATGTCATCAAAGGTTGCCTGGCCAATGCCACTGACTTTCATAATATCCTCAAGCGCCTGAAAATCCCCATTCATTGTCCGATAATCAATAATCGCTTGGGCTTTACTCGGCCCAATGCCAGGTAGGGCATCAAGCTCTTCTAAACTGGCCGTATTGATATTAATTAATCCTGCCGCCCCGCCCGCAGTTCCGGCTAATAAAAAACAGCCCCCTAAGGCAAATATTAAAATTCCCACCAGCCAGAACTTCATATACTTTTTATTATATCACACAAATTAAAAAATCCACCCTGTGCGGTGGATCTAATAAATTATTAATCTACGGGCAATTGGTGGCTTTTTTAAAGCCTGCTTTAATGGCTTCGCTTTCCGTGCAAAAATATCCCTCGCCTTTGCGCTTGTCAATCTTGACCGTCTCGTAGTTATCACAGCCGGGAATTAAATATGTTTTGCCAAAACCTTTTTCTGAAATATTGCCTTTGATAATACAGTTTGGATCAGCTGGCAGATTGTTTTGCTCGCGCAAATCAGCTGTCTTGGCATAATCACACGCCAGCCATAAACCCCGGCCCTCCCGCTTAGCTTCTTCTTCAGCTGAACTTAATAAATCGCGATATCTATTATTAGGCGAACTGCTGGTATCAAAAGCAAAACCCTGCCTGACTAAATAATCATTGACCAGTAAATTATCTTCTGCCTCTTTCTCTAAAATAACATAACGGAGCAAACGATCATACTTATCCTGCTCTTCAATATCTTTGTCTAATCTCACAACTTTATCTTCAACTAATTCTTTGAGAGCGGCCTGTGCCTGACCATAATAACAATCACCTTCTTCCGGCGCATCAATGCCTAGCAGTCTGATTTTCTCATCCCCATTAATTCTAAAAGTATCACCGTCAATGACTTGAATGACTTTTGCTCTGCTGCCATCGCCAGTACTTTGTTTATCTCCCGTATCATAAAATCCCAGCCAGGCTAAAATAATACCCAAAACAATAACCGGAAACAAAAAATATTTCTGCTTGATTTTTGGAAGTTTCATACATATTTATTATAACAGGCTTGAAATTATTCACCAAATCCGCTAATATAAAATTAATTATTCATTGGGGGTGATGGCACTGGCCCGCCGATGCTTGAGCCGGAGTGGTGGAATTGGTAGACACGCTAGCCCTAGGAGCTAGTGGGGAAACCTGTGGGAGTTCGAGTCTCCCCTCCGGCATAGGCGCTGGCGAGTGGGTCTGCTAGCGGGTATAGTATAATGGTTATTATGTCAGGTTTCCAACCTGAAGATACGGGTCCGATTCCCATTACCCGCTCCAACTAGAAATTTATAAATTAATTTTATTATATGCCTAAAGAAAAATAAAAAAAATATAGAAAATACTCCAACTAAAGAAACGGCTCAACAAGAGCTCAAAAAAAAATTTGGCATTGAAGACACGACTGCTTTTCGTGTGGCTCTTCAAAGCGGTGATATTGATAAGTGTAAAGAGTGGTTGCAGCATATTATTAATAATAAAAAGCAATTTCCCCAATATCAAAGCACTTGGGACAATTGGTTAAAAGATCGAAAACAAGAAATTTCCCAGCAGGAATTATTTAAAAAATTTGGAATGAGGAAAACTGCTGATTTCCGCCAAACTTTAGAAAAGGGGAAGGTTAAGGAAGCTAAAGAATGGTTACAATACATTCTTGATAATCGTGACCAATTTCCGCAATACAATGATAACTGGTTTGAAGATCGGCAAAGAGAATTAGGACAGGCACAAAAATAATTTTCACAAAAAATTCTCCTGATTGTATTAGGGGAATTTTTTGTTTTAAATACTTATTCTCTTCTCAATTTTTAAACTCTTATTTTTATAAACTCAATTTTTGACTTATCCACAACAATTTGATATTCTTAAAATTAATAAAAGTTGCGCGCCCGGGTGGTGTAACTGGTAGCCACGCAAGACTTACCCTGCACCACGTGGGGTGCAGGGTACCCCAAACCCTACGTGGTTTGGGGTAAAATCTAAACCTATGTTCTATGTCTATATTCTCATGGATACAGAAGGTGAAAAAAAATATGTAGGCATGACAAGTAATCTCAAAGAAAGAATAAAACAACATCAATCACACAAAACGTGGACCACATCCAGAATGAAGAATTTAAAACTTATCTTCTATGAGGCTTTTTTATCTAAAAAAGATGCTATCAGACGAGAAAAATATTTAAAAACATCAAAAGGAAAAAGCAGTCTTAAACAAATAATTAG
>PFHP01000051.1 GCA_002782365.1 Candidatus Kuenenbacteria bacterium CG_4_8_14_3_um_filter_39_15
CCAATTTTGGTGAGGTTTGTCAAAACGAGCACGCTCAGTCAAATAATCATTGATAATATTTTTAACACTATTTTGGTAGGTTAAAATTTGTTCATTTTTATCTTTTTCAGCAGTCTTGTTATCAGCTACGGTTTCACCCAGGACAACCCCCCGATGTTTATCCTTGGCAATATTTATTTCTTCTGAAATTACTGTCCAAGTAACAGCCAGTATTGCTACTATACCCAAAACAATGGCTTGAGTCCAGTGTGCTTTTACGAATTGTTCATTATTAGTCATGAATAGAATTTTTAATTTTTGAATTTTTCCGCCTAAACGAACACTGAATAATCTGTGTCAGTGGCAGGCGGATCCGCCTCTGGCGGATAATTTTATAAATAATTTTTAAATCTAAATTTTTAAACATTAAAAATTATATATCAAACATCCCTTTATCAACCCTATCCCACTCTTCTCTTACCTCATCCCACTTGTAAGCATTGATATAATTTACCTTTTCATCCTCACTATATATTTTGTTAATCTTAACTTGCGAGCCTATTCTATTGGAATATGTTGTTTTTTCATTCATCAACCGGGCCTTTTCCACCCATTCCAGTTTTATTTTGCCTAGCGGGCCGGTGAATTCAATCACTTGTTTTTCGCCAGGAATATCTTGGCCCAAATTTTCCTTATAATTACGATCAATGCCAAATTTTGCCTCCACCATATCCAATAAGTTTAACCATTTATCACGAGTCATAGTGCTCCGTTATTATATATTATAGCAATAAAATTTAATCTGTTCAAAGTTATCTTATCACCAGTGCTTTTAGCGCTGCTTGCCTATAATAAAAAGCCTTTATTATTTCAATAATTAAAACCAACAATGAACAGCCGCAGACAATGACTGTCCATTCAAATAGTCCCAGCGGCATCGTGTGAAAAATACTTTGTAAAAATGGATTGTAGATTGCCATTGCTTGTAAACCCAGACCAATAATGACCGCTCCAACTAGAAATTTATTAGCCAGCGGGTTTGTTTGCCAAAGCGGCTTATTTAAGGTGCGAATACTAAAAACATAAATCAAAGTGCTGATAGCCAGAAAGGTGAAGGCCATCGTCCGTGCCATGTCAATTTCACCAAACTGATGATGCCAGTGATAGAAAAAGAACAAAGAGCCAACGGCTGAGAGAATACTTATCAGACTAATTAAAAATTTACTCTCATTGTCTAAAATTGGCTCTTTAATGCCCCGGGGTTTTTGTTTCATAATGTCTTTTTCCGCTGGCTCTTGGGTCATAGCCAGCGCCGGGAAAGTGTCATCAATTAAATTTATCCAAATAATTTGTGTGGCTAATAAAGGCAACGGCCAGCCCAGAAACAAACTAACTGTTATAATAATCATCTCTGAAAAACTATCAGATAAGAAATACAATATCACTTTTTTAATGTTATCAAAAATTACCCGGCCTTCTTTGACTGCCGCGATAATTGTTTTAAAATTATTATCTAATAGAATCGCGTCAGCCGTTTCCTTAGCCACATCAGTTCCCGAACCAACCGCGATGCCGATGTTGGCCCTTTTTAAAGCCGGCGCATCATTAATGCCGTCGCCTGTCATCGCCACCACCTTACCTTTCTCCTGCCAAGCTTTGACGATTTTTAGTTTATGTTCAGGCGTGACACGGGCGTAAACTGTCAGATCGTCAATAATTTCAAGCAGCTGGCTTTGGTTGAGTTTATCCATCTTTTCGCCATTAATAATATTTTTAGCCCCATGGGCCAGCTCAAGTTCCTGGGCGACAGCCGTGGCGGTTAATTTATGGTCACCGGTAATCATAATTGTTTTAATGCCTGCCCTGCCGGCATCTTTAATAGTTTCTTTAATGCCTGCTCTAATCGGGTCTTTTAAGCCTAGGAGCCCGACAAAAATAAAATTATCCATAGTCACTCCCTTTAAACTTTTTATCCCTGGACTGACTTTTTTATAACCAGCCGCTAAGACGCGCAAGCCACGGCGGCTCATCTCCTCATATATGCCAATTAGTTTTTGCTCACGGTTTTTATCAATCCCAATTTTATTGTCCGGCCCCTTGGTTGAGTAAAGATATTGGGAAAAATTTAAAATTATTTCTGGCGCGCCTTTGATATAAACTGTATTATAAGCTGTCCGGCCCTGGTTAAGCGTCAGCATGTATTTCCACTGGCTATCAAAAGGGATTTCATCCAATCTGGGTTCTTGTTCTTCCAACGTGTATTTATCAAGTCCAATATTTGCTCCTGCCATTAGCAGCGCTTTTTCCGTGGGGTTGCCGCGCACAATTCTGTGTGCCAGCCCTGCTTCCGGATTCTCAATATAGGCATTATTACAAAGCACGCCAATTTCAAGCAGCTCAATTAATTCCTCACCCATAGCCTTGTCTTTTGATTGTTCATGGCTTAAAAGATTAAGATTGTAATCCATTGTTGCCACCTCAACAATTCTCATTTCGCCTTCAGTTAAGGTGCCGGTTTTATCAGTGCAAATCACACTTGTTGAGCCTAAGATTTCAGCAGCCAAGAGGTGTTTGACTAATGTTTTTTCGCGTAAAATTTTTTGCATGCCCACAGCCAGTATCATTGTTACCACGACTAAAAGCCCTTCCGGGATAGCTGACACTGCTATGGCCACGGCGGTGGTAAAAATTTGAGTAAAGCCGTAGCCTGATAAAAGCCCGATTAAAAAAATCAGGGCGCAAATTCCCAAGACTAACAGACTAATTTTTTTGGCAAAAATATTTAATTTTCTCTGCAGTGGAGTAATCAAATTTTCCGTTGTTGCCACCAGTTGAGCAATTTTGCCTAAAGCGGTTTTTTCGCTCGTGCCAACCACCACACCCAAAGCTCCGCCTTGAGTCACTTGAGTGCCCATAAAAGCCATATTTATTTGGTCAGCGATAATTAAATCACCCGATAAGGTTTTATTCGTTTTGGCAACTTCCACTGACTCGCCGGTTAGGGGCGCTTCATTAATTTTTAAATTATTGACTTTAAATAACCTTAAATCAGCCGGCACCTTATCCCCAGCTCCGAGAAAGACAATATCGCCCGGCACCAATTCATCAGTATTTATTTCCTGCTGATGATTATTGCGTGTTACTTTACATTGGTTGACTACAATTTTATTGAGTGCCGATAAGGCAGTTTGCGCTTTATTCTCCTGATAAAAGCCAATGACCACATTGATTATGACAGCCAGCATTATTACGCCGGCATCAATATAGTCACCCAAAAACATGCTGATGATAGCAGCGATCAGTAAAATATAAACGAGCGAGCTTTTAAATTGCTTTAAAAAAAGAAACAATCTTGTCTCTCTTTTCATTGCTGGCAATTTATTTGGTCCGGATTGTTTTTGTCGTTTGGCCACTTCTTCCAGGGTCAAGCCATTCTTTGAAGTTCCCAATTTCTCAAAAATATCTTCTTGGGTCAGGTTATACCACCTTTTTTCCTCATGTTTTTTAGAGCGCCCTAATTTTGCTTGGGAGATTTTTGACATAAAAAATCAACCACTGATTAATTTTAAAATTTCCCCCATTACTTGGGGCAGTATTTCTTTTTTCATTTTTCTTTTCTCAAAAAAAGAAAGTTTTGATAAGACAAATTTTTCAGCTGGGACTTTTTCCGCATTTTTGTTGCGGATGCCGATTCTCACGCGGTTAAATTTATCCGTTGAGATATAGGTGATAATTGATTTAATCCCATTATGCCCGGCGCTTGACCCTTCTTGGTGCACGCGGATTTCACCTAGGGGTAGATCCAACTCATCATAAACCACGATCAAATTTTCCGGCTGAATTTTGAAATAATTTTGGAGCGCCTGCACGGCGCTGCCAGAATTGTTCATATAAGTTTGTGGCTTGGCCACAATAATTTTTTTGCCATCATATTCTGCCATGCTAATTTCTGATTTAAATTTTTCTTTTAACTGGAATTTGGGCAGTCCTAATTTTTCCACCAGAAAATCAACCGCCATAAAACCGGTATTATGTCTGGTATTTTCATATTGTTTGCTTGGATTACCAAGCCCGGCGATTAGATACATAAAATATAATTTTTAATTTTAAAATTATTAAATTTGTTTCTTATATCTCACTACCAACTTAATCGGCACTCCCTTAAATCCAAACTTTTCACGGAGTTTGTTCAAAATGTATTTTCTGTATTCCTCCGTTAGTTTTTCTTTTGAGCCGATGGCACACTCAAAAAGTGGCGGGTTAATTCCGATTTGTTTGAAGTGGGTGATAAAAGGTCTGCTGATCTTTGTTTTATTGCCAAAGCCAATTGTTTTTTTGGGCGGTGGCTGGTGAGCGATTATGGTTTTTAAGAATTTTGACAATGCCCCGTCAGGAATTTTTATTTGGTTATTACCGTTGACTTCCATAATTAATTTTAATATTTTTTGAGTGTTAAAGCCGGTTAAAGCGCTGACAAAAATTACCGGCGCCCAAGATAAATGAGGAAAATTACGATAGACAGCCTGAGTAAATTCTTTTGCTTGGTCCCTATTCTCCTCTTTAATTAACTCATACTTGTTAGCGACAATTATTGCCGCCACTCCTGCCTCAGCAATTAGTTTGCCCAGCTGTAAATCCTGCTGGGAGATCGGTTCGTTAATATCCAACACCAGCAGCGCTATATTGGATTTTTTAAGGGCGCTGATACTCATCGACACCCCGAGCGCTTCCAAACTTTGTCTGGCTACCTTAGCTTTCCGTCTAATACCGGCTGTATCAACTAAGATAATTTTGTTATTTTCATATTCAATCAGAGTATCATTCGGCTCTCTGGTTGTCTGGGCAGTTGCCGAGACAATCGCTCTTGGTTCACCCACCAGTTGATTTAAGAGAGATGATTTGCCAACGTTTGGTTTGCCTAAAATTGATACTTTAATTAATTGATCATTATGCGCCGCAAGTTCAAATCTTTCTTCTTTAATATTCTCCACCACCATATCCAACAAATCTCCTGTACCAGAGCCGTTAACAGCAGAAATTAAAATTAGCCCGTTAATGCCCAGTTTATAAAATTCTGCGGTAGATTGTCTGATTTCTTGATTATCACATTTATTAACCGTAAGAATTATTTGTTTGTTTTTTCCCTTCCTTAAATAATCAGCGATTTCTTTATCCTGTGGATTTAATCCTTCACGGCCATCAACCACGAAGATCACAACTTCGCTTTTAAGCAGGGCATTTCTGGCATACTTTTCAACTTGCTTATCAATATCGTTGACCGTCAGTTTATCCAGTTTTTTTTGTTCCCGCTTAGTCAGAGCGCGTAGCGGTGTTTTTTGGTTGGCTAGAAATCCGCCAGTGTCAATTAATTCAAATTCTTTTCCCTGCCAGTGGATATTGGCATACTTTAAATCTCTAGTTGTGCCTGGTATATCGGTAACCATAGCCAATCTTTTTTCAGATAGCCTGTTAAATAATGTTGACTTACCAACATTAGCCCGTCCGATTATTGCTACGCTAGGCATAATATTTTTTAGTTCAATTATTGTTATTAGCCGGTTCCACTTGTAATTTTGCCTGTTCTTGTTGCCATTCTTCAAGCGCGTTAATTGATCTTTGCTGATCCAGGCCGACAACTATTAAAAAATCAGTAGCCACCTGTTCTTGCTCGCCCTGATCGTTTGTTCTATAAAGCAAGGGTTTTAAAAATTCTGGCAATTCTCCCGCCGTATTGGCCGCCAGTCGTTTTTTGAGTATTTTTAAGGCATTTTCTTGGTTGCCCGTTAAATCATAAATAACAGTTTTTTCAAAATCTTGTTCAGGCGAATTAATCAGTCTTTCAACCGTAAAACCCCAGGAATTAAGATCAGCGCCAGCAAAGGTAGCCAAACCCTCAATTGTGGTGCCATTGGCGATAACCACACTGACATGCTGATTTATAATTTCTTTAACTACAAAAATATTTTTTACAAAATCTCTTAATTCCTCAAAATCACCGGATTTAGGCGCTAAAATCTGTGCCCCATCGTCAGTAATAATGGATTTTAAAAGTCCGCCCGGGGAGTCATCAATGACATAATGTTCCATGGCTCCGAAATCAATTGTTTTAGCAAGATTCATTAGCTCTGATAATTGGCCGGGTTTAATATTAGTTTGAATATTTTTTGTTATATTATTATAGATGTTATACACCCGGTTGGGGTTAGCTAAGGTTTTCCAATTTAATATTTTATCTTTGACAGCAAATAGAATTTTTTGCTGACGTTTAGCTCTGGCGAAATCAGATCCCTCACCATTATCACCATGCCGCGAACGGGCAAATTGCAGGGCTCGCTGGCCATCCATATGTTCTATGCCTTGATTAAATGATATGGTCATTACCTTATAGTCTTCAGTCGGGTATTGATTATCAACAAAAAACCGATCAACAGAGACATCAATCCCTCCCAGATCGTCAATCATGCTGGTAAAGCCAGAAAAATCTAGGCGCAGATAATAATCAATAGGCACGCCGAAGGTATCTTCCACGGTTTTAGCGGCCAAGGCCGAACCGCCGCCAGGATAATTATTTAAGTCTCCATAGGCGCTGGCATGATTAATTCTCTGCCAGCCGTTGTTAGGAATTTTAACCAGTAAATCCCTGGGAATGGATATTAAAGAAGCTTGGTTTGTTGAGAGATCAACTGATGCTAACATCATTGTGTCAGTTAATAATGCTCCCTCGTGGCCAGTGCCGCCAATACCCATGATTAATAGATTAAGCCTGTTCTCGTCTTTGCCTGATAATACGTCATTAGCGCCGAGGATTGATCTTAATTGGCTGATTACCGGCAGTTTGCTGATTGCCGCCCCCAAAGTTTCTTGAGAAAATATGATTTTTGATGACAAAAAGAAAGAGATGATGAAGTAAGCGATTAATATAAATAACAAAGACCTGACTAATTTTTGTAAAAAAGTCCTTTTCTTTTTGGGCCGGCGTTTTTCTTCAATTGTTCCCTGAACTAAATTAATATTATTATACATCTGTCTCTATCTTAGCTGAAAAAATAATTTGCGTCAATTAAAAAAATATGCTACCATTAGCATAAATTCACTTATTTTAGCAAAAATATACTAAATTTGAACCTTAAAGTAAAGCTCACATAGCTCAGTTGGTTAGAGCGTTGCGTTCACATCGCAGAGGTCCCTGGTTCAAGTCCAGGTGTGAGCACCAGAAAATAAAAAAAACTACAAACTACTCACTACAAACTAATCACATATCTTTATGCCATTTATTCAAAAATCATTACCCAAAAAACCGAGCTTTAAGCCAGTGGCAGGGGGTGACCAGATTAAAGGTCAGATAAAAGATTTTATCTGGGAAACATTAAAAGTTATTGTTATTTCTCTGGCGATTATCATTCCAGTCAGATATTTTTTAATTCAGCCGTTTTATGTTAAGGGCGCTTCCATGGAGCCAAATTTTTATGACCATGAATATTTGATCATTGATGAAATCTCATACCGTTTAGGCGAACCGGAACGGGGTGACATTATAGTTTTCCGTTACCCCAATGACCCCAGCCAATTTTTTATCAAACGGATTATTGCTCTGCCGTTTGAAACCATTGCCTTAAACAATGGCCAGATAAAAATAAGCAATAAAAAAACCCCAGACGGCTTTATACTTGATGAAAATAATTATTTACCCAATACGCACACCCAAGGTAACACCAGTATTACTCTTGAGGCTGACCAATATTTTATTATGGGGGATAATCGTTCTTCATCACTTGATTCCCGCATGTTTGGTCCCATTGAACGTACTGATATTATTGGCCGTGTCTGGGTCAGGGGCTGGCCTTTCAACCGTATAACTGTTTTCAACTAAGTAGCATAGTAGACGCAATTAATTTGAATTGCAAAACTCCTATTCTTCCTCCCCTCAGATGAGGGGAGGTGGCGAGCGATTAGCGA
>PFHP01000072.1 GCA_002782365.1 Candidatus Kuenenbacteria bacterium CG_4_8_14_3_um_filter_39_15
TCGGACGGCAATTATTTCTGGCGAGTGCGGGCCAAGGACGGCCTTGGGCTTTATTCTGGCTGGGCAGACGCTGACCAAGGTTTTGGCGGCGATGACGTTGATCTAAAAGTCAACAGTCCTACTTCCTTAACAGTTGACTTTGACTGGTGCATCAGCCCAAGCAATCCCCAGACTGTTCAATTTACCAGTTTTGTTTCCGGTGGCACAGAGCCATATGGCTATGATTGGAATTTTGGCGACGGTTCAAGCCATTCAAGTTTAACCAATCCGACGCATAATTTTCAAAACGAAACAAGGGTGGCTGGGGCAAGCACGGGAAATATAGAAGCACAGAAGCACGAAAAGGCGGAGACGATTTTTGAATCATTCTTTAAAAATATTTTAAATATTATAAAGAGCGCTGGTGATTTATTAAATAGAACTACGGAGAAAATTATCAGTCGCTTGCCAATTGAAAAAGCCGAGGCGCAAACCGGCTGGTGGAACAGCAATTGGTTATACCGCCAGAAAATTATTTTTAACAATTCCAGTTCAAGTGAAAATCTGGATAATTTTCCAGTCTTAGTCAAATTAAATTCTTCCCGTGTTAATTACAATCAAACGCAAAATTCCGGCCAAGATATTCGTTTGGTGGATGCTGATGGCGCAACACTACTCGCTCATGAAATAGAAAAATGGGATGAGTCAGGCGATTCTTATGTTTGGGTTAAAGTGCCCCGGATTGATGCTTCTTCTAATACTGACCACATTTGGCTCTATTATGGCAATCCGTCAGCCCCTGATGGACAGAATAAAACGGCGGTTTGGGACGCTAATTATGTTGGCGTTTGGCATCTGCATAACGACTTTTTGGATTCAACTTTAAACGATAATGACGGCAGTAATAATGGTTCGGATGATGTGTTAGGAAAAATCGCTGACGGCCAGAATTTTAACGGGACAAGCGACTATATTAATGTGGGCAACAAACCCTCTTTGCGTTTGACCGGCGCAATGACAGTTGAGGCCTGGGGCGTTTTAGATACGGTGGAGAATAGGCGGCTCGTGGCCAAACAAGGAGGTGATTATAACCGCAGCTGGAGTTTAAACACTGAACGGGATGACGGTAAATATCATTTTATGATTTCCAGCGACGGCGTGGAAGGGCATGGAGTTACTTCCAATAGTGCCATCTCTATCGGCACTAACACATGGAGTTATTGGGCCGGAGTTTATGTGCCGAGCATGGCTCTAAAAATTTATGTTAATGGCAATCTTGATAATTCCAATACCGCTGGCATTCCGTCTTCACAATACAACAACAATCTGGATGTTTGGATTGGCGCCCGTAATGAATGCGGCAACTGCTGGTGGGACGGCAAAATCGACGAGGTGCGCATTTCCAAAACTGCCCGTTCTTCGGACTGGCTCGCTGCGCAGTATAAATCAATGAGTGATACTTTGAATACTTATGCAAGCTCTCTTGGTGTTACTTTAACCGCTACTGATAGCCAGGGACGAGTAGGGGTTAAAACTAAAACCATTGATTTAGCCAGCGGTCCCAGCTGCAGCGATACCTCGTTTAATTTCAACAGTGTTTTGCCTTTGGGTTCAAGCCAGCTGGCTCTTAATTGGGATACTGCCGCCGCTGCCACAAGTTACACTATTTACCGCAATGGCAGTCCACTGGCAAATCCCAGTTATAGTTGTGCCGCCAGCAGTTGCAGTTATACTGACACTGGTCTTTTGCCCGGTACGCAATATTCTTATTATATTATTGCCCAGCCTTCCGCCACTAAAAATTCCACCAGCAATCCCGCGTGTGATGGTGCTGTCAGTACTTGTTCTTTAAGCGCCTCTACGGGCAATGTTGTGACTGGCCTCAATGTCAGCAGTAATACTTGCGGTCTTATCCGAGTTGTTTGGGATAATTTAGGCGATGATTATAGTTACCATATTTATAAAGACATAACCAATGTCAATAATGTCGGCAGTGGCGATGAAATTATGGCTGCCAGTTATACCTGCGGCGCTGGCGACTGTACTTTTAATGATAAAGAAATAATTCCCGGAGAAATTTATTATTACAAGGTTACTTCAGAATCAGAGGGCGTAGAATCCGAATTAAGCTCTGCTCCAACCGGCTATGCTCATTCCTATTGTTACCGCGCCCCGACATGGGAAGAAAGATAAAAGGAATTGAAAATTTTGAAATTATAATTTCTGTGCTATAATAATATATAGTAAATTATTTACAGCTTATGCTTAACAACAAAAAACGCGGCTTTACCCTGATTGAACTTTTGGTTGTCATCGCGATTTTCGCTCTGATAGCCAATGTGACGATGCTTTCCCTTAATAAGGCTAAAAAGGACGCTCGCGATGCTAAAAGGGTTGATAACATCAGTCAAATCCGTTCCGCTTTACAGCTTTATTCCACGGAAAAACTGGCTTACCCTGCGGGCGATGGCGTTGCTCTAGGCAGTGGCAGTAATTTAGTGCTTGACAGTAACGGCTGGTCAAACGGTGCTTCCCCAGTCTCACCGATTTTTATGTATTCAGTGCCGAGAGACCCCAAGATGATTAATACCGGCCCTAATCCTTGTCAGGGCGGTGACATTAGCCCGTGTGATTATAGTTATACCCAAAATGGCAATGATTACATCCTTTATTTTTATCTTGAAGGCTCTGTCGCTAATATGGCCGCCGGCGCTCATTACGCCACTAAAGACGAAGTTCACTAACAGCCGACCATTTTAATTGTTTAGCCCCCTTTGATTTTCAAGGGGGTTTTTTGTATAATAACAACATGACTCAAGCAGCAGCTCAAAAACGGCTGGAAAAACTCAAAGAGCAATTCCGCGAAATTGACTATGCTTATTTTGTTTTAGACAAGCCAATTGTTTCAGACGCCGCGCGCGATTCTCTCAAACGGGAACTGGCTGATTTAGAGCGCCAATTTCCAAATTTGATCAGTCCGGATTCGCCCAGCCAGCGCATTGGCGGCAAAGTCCTGGGCAAATTCAGTAAAGTCCGCCATAAAGCAGCCAAATATTCTTTTGATGATGTTTTCAGCTTTGACGAGGTGCTAGAGTTTGACGCCCGGGTAAAACGTTTTCTTGAACTGCCCGCGGATCAGGAGGTGGCCTATACTTGCGAATTAAAAATTGACGGTTTGAATATTACCTGCCATTACAAAAAAGGGATATTTGAGCAGGCGGTGACGCGCGGCGATGGTTTAACTGGCGAGGATGTGACTCACACTGTCAGGACAATTGAAAGCCTGCCGCTGAAATTAAAACAGTCGCTTGACATAGAAGTTGGCGGCGAGATTTTTATGCCGATAAAAAGTTTTGAGGTATTGAATAAAAAGGGCGCGGGATTTGCCAATCCCAGAAACGCCGCCGCCGGCACAGTCCGCCAGCTGGACCCGCAAGTTGTTGCCGAGCGCGATTTGCGCACTTTTTTCTATGTCATCAGCCATGGCTGGCCTGATAATTTGAAAACTCAATTTGAGCTGTTGCAATATTTACAAAAACTGGGACTGCCGGTTGAACGCCACTATGCTCAAGTGGCTAATATCCAGGGCGTTAAAGAATTTTTTAAAAAAACTAAATCTTTGAGAAATAAATTAAGTTTTGAAATTGACGGTATTGTGATCAAGGTCAATAACCTTGATTATCAGGCGAAATTAGGCCGCACAGCCAAAACTGTCCGTTGGGGCTCGGCCTTTAAATTTGCCGCCGAGCAGGCCACCACCCTGGTGGAAGACATTCAAGTTCAGGTCGGCCGCACTGGCGTGCTGACTCCGGTGGCGCATTTAAAACCAGTGCGCGTTGCCGGTTCAACCGTCTCTCGCGCCACGCTGCACAACCAAGATGAAATTGAGCGGCTGGGGATAAAAATAGGGGACACGGTGGTGGTGCAGAAGGCGGGCGACGTTATTCCCGACATTGTTCAGGTTCTGCCCAAACTTCGTACCGGTCAGGAGAGAAATTTTCATATGCCGAGCAGTTGTCCCGTCTGCGGCTCCAAAGTGATCAGAAAATCAGGCGAAGCCGCTCACCGTTGCACTAATAAAAATTGTTTTGCCCAAAACAAGGAGCGCCTTTACCATTTTATTTCCCGCCCGGCCTTTGATATTGACGGCCTGGGCCCAAAAATTATTGACCAGCTGTTAGCTGCCGGCCTGATTAAAGACGCCAGTGATATTTTTACTCTGACTAAAGGCGATCTGGAGCCGCTGGAACGTTTTGCCGAGAAATCAGTGGACAATCTCGTTGGGGCGATTGCCCAGGCTAAAAATATTACGTTAGCGCGCTTGATTTACGGCCTCGGCATCAGAAATGTCGGCGAACAAACGGCCATTGACCTGGCAAAAAATTTTGGCATGTTGAGCAATATAAAAAAAGCTCCACTTGAAATTTTGGAAAATGTTCCAGCCATTGGCCCAATTGTCGCCCAAAGCATATATGGTTATTTTAATGATGATAAAAATATTAAATTTATAGAGAAGTTAGAAAAAAATGGTGTTAAAATTATCTCCCCATTTCCCCCGCTTGCTAAGGGGGGTTTGGCCGGCAAAATATTTGTTCTCACCGGCAGTCTGGCATCCCTGTCTCGCGACCAGACCAAACAAAAAATCCGCGATTTAGGCGGCGAGGTGTCGTCCGCGGTTTCTAAAAATACCGCTTATCTGGTTGCCGGCGCGCAGCCCGGCTCCAAATACGACAAGGCCAAGAAATTGGGCGTGAAGATAATAGATGAGAAAGAGTTTTTGGAAATGATAAAATAATATAAATAAAATGGAGGAAAGTAATTTTTGCTAAATGAATTACCCTGCGCCAAGAGCGCAGGGTAATTCATTTAGCAAGGACACCATAGACGTTGTTTATGCTCGTTCCGCCCTACATCTTTTTGATGAAGAAATTGATGAGTTTTTAACTACAACAAAAATATTATTAAAGACGGGGGGTATCTCATGGTTCAAGGTAAACCAAACGAGAATTATAAAATACAAAGGAGCAGAGAGGTCAATCCAAACTTATGCGTCAATGGTGATGGGCGTATCAGACGACTTTGGAATGAGGAAAATATTAATAAGTTGGTCAATAAAATTGGTTTTAAACTAGTTCGTCTTGAAAGGACAACGGAAAAATGGCGCAATAAAGATAGTCATTTTATTAGTTTTATCGCTCAAAAAATATGACCACAGAAATTAAAACACCAATTTCAGTCGTCACGGCAATAATAGAGAGAAAAAATAGAAGCGGGGAGACCTTGGTTTATATGCAAGAAAGATGGAAACCACGAGTTAGCCCTGATTATTCCGGACTATGGGAATTGCCTTGCGGCGGTATTGAACCGTATGAAAATATATTTGATGCTCTGAAAAGAGAGGTTAAGGAAGAGTGCGGCTTAATAATTACGAGTATTGGGTCTAATCGGCAGAATATGGTTTATAATCCACGCCACAATGATAAATCTTATTTTTTTCAGCCATTTATCTGCCATGGCGTCACGGAAACAAGAAATGGCTTGCCATGGATTGGTTTTGCCTTTATTTGTAAAGTTGAGGGTAAAGTAAATATTAATAAAAAAGAAGCCAGGAAGCCGATTTGGTTTACTATTGACGCTTTGCGTGATTTGGTCACCAAAGAACCTGATAAAATATTCCCCCTGCACTTACCAGTATTGGATTATTATCTTAAATTTGCCAAATTATGAAAAAATGGTAAGATGTAATTATGTCGTTAGATACCAAACAAGTTGAGCACGTTGCCCAATTAGCTCGCATTGAGCTAAGCAGTGAAGAAAAACAAAAGTTCACCAAAGACCTTGGTGAAATTTTGGATTATTTTGAAAAATTAAAAAGACTTGAAACAACTGGCATTGAAGCAACCAGCCAAAGTATCGGGCTTAAAAATATTTCTAGAGCGGATGAAATAGCCGGCTGTCCGGAAGATGTGCAAAAAAATATTTTAGCCAATGCTCCTGACCGCAGCGGCCGGTTTATTAAGGTCAATAAAATCTTATGAAATTAAATGAACTGACAATCAAGCAGGCCCATGATAGTTTAGTTAAAAAAGAATTTACCGCCGTTGAACTAACTGGCAGTTGTCTTGATGAAATTAAAAAAACTGACCAACAAATCCGTGCTTTTATTACCGTGACGCTAGAACAGGCATTAGCCAAAGCCAAACAAGTTGATCAAAAAATTGCCCAAGGAGATTCTATTTCAGATCTTGCCGGCATTCCTTACGCGGCCAAGGATATTTTTTGCGTAGCCAATATTAAAACGACAGCCGGCTCAAAAATCCTTGAAAATTTTATTGCCCCGTATGAATCAACCACCACCGCCAGGCTAAAAAAACAGGACGCGGTGCTGGTCGGCAAAACAAATTTGGATGAATTTGCCATGGGCTCGTCAACTGAAAATTCAGGTTTTTTCCCCACGCACAATCCTCACGATTTAGAGCGCGTGCCAGGCGGTTCCAGCGGCGGCTCGGCTGCCGCCTTGGCCGCCGGCCACTGCCTTTACGCCTTGGGCACAGACACCGGCGGTTCAATCAGACAGCCGGCAGCCATGTGCGGCGTAGTGGGCGTTAAGCCAACTTATGGCCGCACCTCTCGTTATGGCGTCATTGCCATGGCTTCTTCTCTTGACACCATTGGTTATTTTGCTAAAAATATTGAAGATGCCGCGATTATTCTGCAGGCGGTTGCCGGCGACGATGAAAAAGAATCAACCAGTTCAAACATTGCTCTTGACCATTATTCAGAGGAAATAAAAAAAGATGTTAGGGGCTTGAAGATTGGTATTCCCCAAGAATATTTTGAGCTTGAAGGCTTGGATCCCGAAGTAAAAAAAATTATTGCCAAGGCCATTAAAAAGATAGAGGAAATTACCGGTAGTCGTGCGCGGGAAATAAGTTTGCCCCATACGGATTATGCTTTAGCCTGTTACTATATCATTATGCCCGCTGAAGTTTCGTCCAATCTGGCCCGTTATGACGGCATTAAATACGGCCTGTCGGAAAAAAGTCAAGATTTGCTGGGCAGTTATTTAAAAAGCCGCGCCCAAGGTTTTGGCGCTGAAGTTAAACGGCGCATTATCCTTGGCACTTACAGTTTATCCTATGGTTACTATGACGCCTATTACAAAAAAGCGCTGGCCGTCCGCACCTTGGTTAAAAAAGATTTTGATCAGGCGTTTAAATTGGTTGATGTTATTCTTGCCCCGACCACTCCCACCCCTGCTTTTAAATTAGGAGAAAAAATTGGCGACCCGCTGCAAATGTACGCCTCTGACATTTTTACCATTCCAGCCAGTCTCGCCGGTTTGCCAGCCCTGTCACTGCCCTGCGGCCAAATAGGCCAGCTACCGGTCGGCTTGCAAATCATCGGCCAACAGTTTGATGAAAAAACAATTTTAAGGCTCGGGCATTATTATGAACAAAACAGGAAATAAAATTTTAGATTTAGGATTTAAAAATTAAAAATTATTTTTATGAATATAAAAATCTATTC
>PFHP01000032.1 GCA_002782365.1 Candidatus Kuenenbacteria bacterium CG_4_8_14_3_um_filter_39_15
AATAAATATAAATAGCCCTTTCTCCTTTTAGACAACCCAATAATATTATTTTTATAAATTTTTTTCTCTTTGATAAATTTTTTTAATTCTTGTAAAGTTGTATATCTTAATAAATCGCCGTCAAAACAAAAAGTTTTTCCGATTTTATTAACGCATTTTTTAATGAGCGGTTCTATCACTGGATAGATTAAATTAGCCGCAACATCTTTATCCCTTGCAACAAAAAAGGCTAAACTACCTAACTTTTTTGCCCTATGCTGATCGTTTTGCGCGTATCTCATTATAGAATTGTAAAAACCTGTTTGAGAAAAAACTTGAGGATATACATTTAATATAACTTCTAATGTTTTAAAATAATCTTTTTCTTTCTTAGCGCGCATTATAAGTTGTTTATTTTTATCAAAAAACCCCTTCATTTTTTGAATTAATGAATTTAAATTTTTTCGCTTTAACATTTTACCAACTGATTCCCCGACCTTGTTTTCATTTATCAAAAAATTAGCCTGATTTTTTTTGCCAATACTGCCTGTGGTGTTATAAGAATAACCAACCGCTTTTTTAAGAAGTTTGGTATAACCCAAAGATATACAGCTTGCTGATATCAAAGGAAATTCCCTTGAGCTGGTGTGGGTTAACCCATTATCTTTGATCATTTTTATATAATCATCTGCTTTCATTTTTTTTATTTAATTTATATCCAGGGGATATTCTTTTCCTCTAAACACCAGAGTCAACCCAATTTTATCATTATCGTCACCGACGCCTTGTCCTTTAATTATTATCTCAAACCCTTCGCCCGGCCTAATATTGGTTTGATCATAATCTGGCAAATATTTATTTAGGAAGCTGGCAATAACTATGTCATGGGTGATATTTAACACCTCGTGAATTGAATTACTCTCATATTTATTTCTATTATTTATTTCCGACTCGTATTTTTTAATAATCGTAGGAATTTTTTCAGCCATTTCAGCAGGCGATAACGTTTCATCATCTGGACGATGCGTCCCGTGTTTTAAATATTCAGCCAGCTGTTGTCTCGTAACCTGCTCATCAATTTCCTTTTTCTGGTCAGACGTAATGGTGGAAATATCTTCGGGTAACATTTTTCTTTTAATATCAAGCAACTGTTCCAAATATTCTTTGGAAAAATTATTTTTCACGCCCAATGATGCTTCTTCTTTTATTTCCCCATGTAATTTTTCTGATAAATTCGCAATCTCGCCAGTCAATTTAGTCCTGTCTGTCGGGCTATAATTGATTGAGAAAGTATCTTTTTCATCCCTTTTAGTGCCGAGAACAGCGGCTTCAAAAATTCCCCTTTTGGTTAAAGCGGTTTCCGAACCGCTAGTTAATTCTTTTTCACCATGACGAACAAAGGTGAGTTTGATTATGGCTCGATCTTTTTCTCGCTCCAGTTTTTTACCCTCAAAAAGATAACCGTAACCATTAGACCATTCATCCTTGTTCAGTCTTCTTTTAAAAGTTGATTCGTTCATATTTTTTTAATAAAAATGAATGGCAGCGGCTAATTTTTTATTGGTAGTCTATTCCCAGTTTACCTCTTTGCCTACCATAAGGCAAGAACATCAAAAAAACAGAATTTATTGCCAAAAGGGGTGATTGTTGTTAGAATTGAGATATACCCTTCACAAAGTTTTGTAAACTTTATCAAGGATTATTCCAATAAATATATGGCTGAAGAACGGGTGATAAATCCCAAAGAAAAAGAGGAAGAAAAAATTTTTGATCTGACGCTCCGGCCGAGAAAATTGGCTGAATTCGTGGGCCAGGAGGCGATTAAAAATAATTTAAAGATTTTTATTGAAGCGGCTCGGCAAAGAGGCGAGGCTTTGGAACATGTGATGTTTTATGGCGCGCCCGGACTGGGTAAAACGACATTGTCTCATATTATTGCTCAAGAAATGGGGGTGGATATCAAAGTGACTTCCGGGCCGGCCATTGAGCGGGCCGGCGATCTGGCGGCGATTCTAACTAATTTAAATAAAGGCGATGTGCTGTTTATTGATGAAATTCACAGGATGAATAAAACTATTGAAGAGATTTTATACCCGGCGATGGAAGATTACTCGCTGGATATTATTATTGGCAAAGGGCCGTCAGCCAGGACTTTGAAACTTGAGCTGCCAAAATTTACTTTGGTTGGGGCAACAACGAGATTGAGCATGGTTTCTTCCCCTTTGCGGGACAGGTTTGGCAATATTTTTAGAATTGGTTTTTATCAGCCGGATGAAATTAATCAGATTGTTAAAAGGTCAGCCAATATTCTGGATATTGCCGTGGAAGACGAGGCGGCTTATGAAATTGCCAAACGTTCGCGCAATACTCCCAGAATCGCTAACCGCCTTTTAAAAAGAGTCAGGGATTTTGTGCAGGTCAAGGGTAATGGTAAAATAAACATAGCTTCATGCCTTCAAGCTCTAAAAATGCTGGAGGTGGATGAGCAGGGGCTGGATGAAATTGACCGCAGAATTTTAAGGGTGATTATTGAAAAGTTTGGCGGCGGGCCGGTCGGGCTGGGCACAATTGCCGCGGCGACCAATGAAGAGGTGGCGACGATTGAGGAAATTTATGAGCCGTTTTTGATGCAACTGGGATTTTTGGCCAGGACACCGCGCGGCCGAGCAGCGACCAAGCTGGGTTATGAGCATCTTGGCATGGCATACCCAGAAGAAAATAAATTATTTTAGACCAATGGCGATACCAATTATTATCTTTCTGCTTTTATATTTAATGATGGTGACTTTTTTTATATTATTTTCCATTTTTTTGCTATATCATGCGGTCAGATTTGGCGTGGCGACCATGGCTAATATGACAACGATGATAATTTATTTGGCGGTATCAGCCGGACTGTTATTTTTTTCCTATATTTATATTGCCCGGATAGACTGGAGTTTGAAGTTAATAATTTTTTAAATATGTTTCGTCTTAAATATCTACCCCACAAGGAAGCAGATGAAGAAATAGTGTTTTTTTTGCGCCGCCATCCATTTATTTTGTGGCGGGTTTTGCTGGTTTATTTTTTTCTAGCGCTCGTGCCGCTAGCCGCTTATTTTATTATTAAAAACGAGCTAGGCTTCACATTACAGGGTGAATTGGAGTTGATTTTTATCAGATTGTTGGTCATCAGTTTTTATCTTTTTTGGTGGCTGTTTTTGTATTATTTTTGGCTGGATTATTATTTAGATGTTTGGCTAGTGACTAATTGTCGGGTGATTAATATTGAGCAAAAAGGGCTTTTTAACCGGGTGGTAGCTGAACATAAACTGTTCAGAATTCAGGATGTCAGAAGCGAGCAAAAGGGTATTATGCCCACATTTTTAAATTACGGAGAGGTGCATATTCAGACGGCCGGGGCGGAAAAGGTTGTTGTTTTTGAAGAAGTGCCGCGACCGCATTACGTGGCGCAGGAGATAATCAAATTAGTTGAGAACCATAAAATAAAAATGGCGAGGGAAATATCCCTCAAAGGCGGATCTCCCTCTGGGGGAGAGAAGATTGATCAGCCGGAGAGGATAGAATGAGAATTTTCAATTTTCAATTTTAAAAATAAAAAGTTTCATACCTTGAAACTTTTTAGTAATTTAGCAGATGATGATTAAATCAAATTTATTTCCTTAAAAATTTTAAAGCGGATTTTATTTTAGCTTCAACGCCAGCGGTATCTGCCGGCAGTTGTTTAAGAGCCTGGCGGATGTCGGTATCAGCATAGCCAAGGGAGACAAGGGCGTCAAAAACTTCTGAATCAGAATCGTCAAGGGCAATTTGTTTTTCAGTGGCCGGGAATAAGTCAAGTTTGTTTTTCAATTCAACCACAATCCGTTCAGCTGTTTTTTTGCCAATACCGGAAACTTTGTAAAGAATTGAGGGGTCGTCGCGCAGGACGGCCTTTTTAACATCAGTCAGTTTGGCGGCCTCAAGAATGCCCAGGGCTGATTTTGGCCCGACACCGGAGATGGTCAGGAGCAACTCAAAAAATCGCAGCTCTTCTTGGCTGGCAAAACCGAACAGACTCATATTGTCTTCGGTGTGACGGAGATGAGCGTAGAGTTCCAATTCCTGGTTAAGTTTGATTTTTTTTAAAAATGCTTGAAGAACAAAAATTTTATAGCCAATATTATTAACAAGGAGAATAATAAATTTTGGCTGTTTGGCCAGGATTGTGCCTTTGAGATAAGTGATCATATATTATTAGTTTAGCGCTGATTGACAGGGTTGTAAAATTATCGAATTTGACATATTTTTAGTATTTGATATAATGACCACGGGTTTAAAAATCTTCAGAAATATCCACACCTCCATACCTTCTCTGTTGGCGGGTGGCGATAATTTTACTAAGATTAGCGCATCAGCGCCGAACGGCTCCCAATTTTAAATATTAACATTTTATGCAGATACAAGTTTTACTAACTAATAAATTAAGCGGGTAGCTTTTTGGCAAACTTAAAATTTGGCTGCGCCGCTTAAGAGCGGTTTTTTGTTTATTTAAAAGGTACCAGTAAAATCAGTTTATGAAATTTATATTAGATTTCATAAACTGGAATTAGTGGATGTTCATCTAAACAGAATAGCTAGGGGGAAGAGTAAAAATGTAAGTTTTTTAAATTCCTAGAACCAATGCTTCGTAGAAGCATTGGTAATAATATAGGCTTTTAGGAATCCGTAATTTAATGTATGTGGTGGATGCCTTGACTTGAAAAGGCGATGAAGGACGTAGCAATCTGCGATAAGCCTCGGGGAGCTGGTAAGCAAGCTTTGATCCGGGGATTTCCGAATGGGGAAACCCGATCGCGTGAAGCGCGATCGCCGTCCCAATGCCGATTTTGATTCCGACGTTAAGTTTGGTTACCGGCCGAAGTTGCAATTTCGGCAAGGGACTGAATTTAAAAATCGGTATCAATATCGGCACGGGGACGGTGCATACCCGCTGAAGTGAAACATCTCAGTAAGCGGAGGAAAAGAAATTAATAAGATTCCCCTAGTAGTGGCGAACGAACGGGGAGCAGTCTAAACTATTTTAAGTGTTTGCGAGAGAAGTACACTTTTAGTGTATGGATCTAGCATTAAAGGTGTAAGCCGTTGCTTAACTTAGGGTTGCAAGACCTTGATATTTCTATTGCTTATACAATAGAAGATGAGTTACAAAAAGTAATTTCCCTAGAGGAACAGCTCTGGAAAGAGCGACCAAAGAAGGTGACAGTCCTGTACGCGAAAGGGATTACACTTATACTTCAAGTGTTCTTAAGTAGGGCAAGACACGTGAAATCTTGTCTGAATCCGGGTCGACTATGACCCAAGACTAAATACTTTTCAAGATCGATAGTGAACTAGTACCGTGAGGGAAAGGTTAAAAGTATCCCGGTGAGGGAGATGAAATAGTATCTGAAACCACATACTTACAAAGAATGGGAGTCCCGATGTTAAGTCGGGATGACCGTGTGCCTATTGAAGAATGAGCCAACGAGTTTGTGTATGTTACTTGTCTAATTCCCCGTAGGGAGATAGGCAAAGGGAAACCAAGTCTTAACCGGCGCATATCTTTTAATATTATTAACTCAATGCTTTCGAGTTAATGATATTGAAAGAAAAGGTAGCATATATAAGACCCGAAACCAAGTGAGCTAGCCATGACCAGGATGAGCCCAGAGTAATATCTGGAGGAGGTCCGAACCCTTGCGCCGTGCAACACGCTGGGATGAGTTGTGGTTAGAGGTGAAATTTCAATCGAACTTGGTAATAGCTGGTTCTCCTCGAAATAGCTTTCGGGCTAGCGTCGATAAAATAATTTACTAGGGGTAGAGCACTGGATGGGGTTGAAGCCTTCGGGTATTCTCTCCAATCAAACTCCGAATACTAGTAAATCTTTCCGGCAGTCAGACCGTGGGGGCTAAGCTTCACTGGTCTAAAGGGAAACAGCCCAGATCTCAATCTAAGGTCCCTAAATTTACGTTAAGTGTTAAAGGTTGTGGATTTTCTCATACAACTAGGAGGTTGGCTTAGAAGCAGCCATCCTTTAAAGAAAGCGTAACAGCTCACTAGTCAAGAATTTCCGCGCCGAAAATTTATCGGGGCTTAAACGTAGTACCGAAGATGAGGCCCTTCACATATTTTTGTGATAAAAATTTTTATCACAAAAATATGTGAAGGGGGTAGAGGAGCATTTTTAGGTCGTTGAAGCATATGGTGTGAGCCAGTGTGGAGGCCTAGGAAGCGAGAATGTTGGCATAAGTAGCAAAAAGGCAGGTGAGAATCCTGCCCACCGAAAACCTAAGGTTTCCTGGGCAATGATTGTCAACCCAGGGTTAGGCAGGCCTAACCGCGGCGGCGAAAGGCGTCGTGGGATGGAAGAACAGGTTAATATTCCTGTCCTGCTTTAGATTTATCTCCAAGATGACGTACTAGAGTGAATAAGCGTCATATGACTATGGCGTTTTTCAATGGCGTAAGCCATTGGGATAGAAGTGAAACCTCCGGGTGGATCGAATTTATGTAATTTAGTACCAAGAAAAGTTTTGGTGTTATGATTTAAAGCATCTGTACCGTAAACCGACACAGGTGGGTGAGGCGAGAAGCCTAAGGTGTACGAGATAACCCTTTATTCAGGAACTCGGCAAATAAGCGGGCGTAACTTCGGGATAAGCCCTCCCGTTCAGAGCGCAAGCTTTTGAGCGGGCGCAGTGAAAGACTCCAAACGACTGTTTACCAAAAACACAGGTCTCTGCTTAAGTCGTAAGACTATATATAGAGGCTGATGCCTGGCCAGTGTCAGAACGTTAAGGTGAGAAGTGCAAGCTTTGATCCTAAGCGCTGATGAACGCCGGCGATAACTATAATCGTCCTAAGGTAGCGAAATTCCTTGTCGGGTGAGTTCCGACCTGCACGAATGGCATAACGATTTGGAGACTGTCTTAATAAGGGGCTCGGCGAAATTGCAGTGGCGGTAAAGATGCCGCCTATTCACAGTTAGACGAAAAGACCCCGTGAAGCTTTACTATAACTTGATATTGGTATATGAATTGTTCATGTTCAGTATAGGTGGGAGTCCTGACGCAAGTCGGGACGTCAGTGAAATACCACCCTTGGCATTTTATATATCTAACTCCCCGATTAATCGGGGAAGACAGTATCTGGCGGGTAGTTTGAGTGGGGCGCTCGCCTCCTAAAAAGTAACGGAGGCGTTTAAAGGTTGGCTAACTTCGGATGGAAATCGAAGTCATAGGGCAAACCCATAAGCCAGCTTTACTGCAAGACCTACAAGTCGCGCAGTTGCGAAAGCATAAGTTAGTGAACCGACCACCTCATATAGGAGAGTGGAAGATCAACGAATAAAAGCTACTCCGGGGATAACAGGCTAGTCGCGCCCAAGCGTCCATAGCGACGGCGCGGTTCGGCACCTCGATGTCGGCCCATCGCATCCTGGGGGTGAACAAGCTCCCAAGGGTTTGGCTGTTC
>PFHP01000063.1 GCA_002782365.1 Candidatus Kuenenbacteria bacterium CG_4_8_14_3_um_filter_39_15
AGCAAGAATGGTTGCTTGCTTAGATAGATAATTATCGCCCCGCGATGTTAAATCGCCGGGTACAGAATCCGGCTTATGGCTTGCTTGGGTCATTAATCAACAAACCAAGATGAAGAAGGCTGAAATAATTTTTTCCACCATACTTGTTCCCCTTGATTATATTTTACTTGTTTTAGCAGGCCTGTCTGCTTACGGTTTAAGGTATTCTGCTATTTATACCACCAATATTCGCGAGGTGGTTTTTAGTTTGTCCTGGGGCGAATATTTTAAAATGGCGGCAGTTATTGCTCTTGTCTGGCTGGTCATCTTTGCCTTGGCCGGGCTTTATTCAATCCGGCCGAACAAAAAGATGTTGGATGTCTTCAAACAAATATTTTTTGCCTGCTCAACCGGCACCTTGATTGTCATTGTGGCTTTCTTTTTTTCCAGAGAATTATTTTCCTCAAGATTTATAATTTTAGCCGCTTGGGGTCTAGCAATAATTTACGTCAGTTGGGCGCATCTACTGGTGCGCTTTATGCAAAGATGGCTGTATAAAAAAGACATTGGCGTGCATAAAATTATTTTAGTCGGCCAGGACCAGACAAGCCAGATTTTGGCCAGCGAATTTAAGCGCAATGCAAAATTAGGCTACCGCATAGTTTATTGGGCGCAAAGTTTTGATCAGGCATTAATTAATAAAATTAGAGAATTGACCGAAGAGGATAGAGTGGATGAGATTGTGCAGGCAGATCCTAATTTTAGCCGAGAGATGACTTTAAATCTAATTGATTTAGCCAACGAGTATCATTTGGATTTCAAATATACAGCCGATTTGTTAGGAGCCAGACGGGCTAATTTTGATATTAAAACCATCAATGGCATTCCTCTGGTGGAAATTAAAAAAACCCCGCTTGATGGCTGGGGCAAGGTGGCCAAGAGACTGTTTGATATCGCCGGCTCAATTTTAGCCTTGCTTGTTTTTTCGCCCGTTTTTTTAATTTTACCGCTGCTGATTAAACTTGATTCTCGGGGAGCGGTGCTTTATAAAACGGAAAGAGTCGGGGCAAAAGGGAAAAAATTTAATTTGTACAAATTCCGTTCAATGATTATGGGGGCAGACAAAATGAAGGCGCAACTGATGGACAATAATGAACGAGCTGACGGGCCGCTTTTTAAAATAAAAGATGACCCGCGCATCACCAAGGTTGGAAAATTTATCCGGCAGATGAGCCTTGATGAATTTCCTAACTTTGGGAACGTGCTCATCGGCAATATGAGTTTAGTCGGCCCCAGGCCGCATGAGCCAAACGAGGTGGCGAGCTATAAAAAGCACCATAAAAAACTTTTGAACATCAAACCTGGCATTACCGGCATGGCGCAAGTGTCCGGCAGGTCAACGCTTGACTTTGAGACAGAAGTGAAGTTGGATACCTTATATATTGAAAGCTGGAGTTTGTGGCTGGATGTGATAATCTTATTCAAAACGCCCTTGATAATTTTTAAATTAATTGATTAAATAAAAACCTCCCACTGGGGAGGTTTTTCTGTTACTATTTTTACCCTAGCTCTTTTTTTTAGACTTGTCAGTGGCTTTCTTTTGCTGGACATAATTAACTATCTTGTCAATGCCGGCCACAACAATGCCGATATAATTGGCGGCGTGAGCCACATTGGCTTTGATGCTAGTAAGGATATCTTCAACCAAATCCATTTTTTTCTTAAGCGATCTGGTCAGACCATAGACATTGCGGACAATGGCAATGAAATAATACAAGAGCCAGCACATAAAAGCCGTTAAGGCAATAATTGATATGGCGCTGACATAAAAAAGTACGTCTTTTGATGTGTCTAGCATAAGGGATAAATATTAGTTATTAAGGTGATGATATTATTATACACTATTTTACTCTAAATTTAAAACATGCTACTATTAAACTGATATTATGCAGTCTTTCTTGATCTGCCAGAATTATTTTTAAAAAGACGTAAATTTTTTTCCAGCGAAAAAATTTACTCCTAGGTTCGCAAAATTCCGCCGGAGGCGGACCAAGCAATTTTGCTCGTTGCAAAAATTTCATCAAATTTTTGCAACTGCTTTTTAAAAATAATTCTGGCAGATAAAATTAATGCTGGATCAAACTCAAAATTTAAATGACAAAAGACGAAGTCCCTCTTCTTTTTTTAAAAAGAGTTTTTTGGGGTATGTTTTGATTGTCCTGGTTATTATCAGCTTCGGCCTAGGCGTTTTGGTGGGCAAAAAGAAGGCTGAAGTCAAGATTGTAGCCACCGGAGCAACTACTGGCTATGGGCAACTTCAGGACAAGACAGATGAGTTGCCTGATTTTTTAGGTAAAGATGTTAATTTTAAATTATTTTGGGATGTCTGGAATATTATTCAGAGCCAATATATTGACAGACCGATTGGCGAGACGCAGCTTTTTTATGGGGCGCTTAATGGCCTAGTTTCAAGTTTAAACGATCCTTTTTCCTATTTTATGGAGCCGCAAAAAGCCAATGATTTTACAGAAGAGCTTTCAGGCAAATTTGAGGGCGTGGGCATGGAAATTGCCATTAGAAATGACGTTTTAACCGTAGTGTCGCCGTTGGCCGAGTCACCAGCAGAGCAAGCCGGTATTATGGCTCAAGACGTAATTTTAGAAATTGATGGCTATAATACAAAAAATATTGATATTAGCGATGCTGTCGCTAGAATACGGGGCGAAAAAGGAACGATAGTGAACCTAAAAATTTATCGGCCAAAAAGCGGCGAAGTTTTAGAGCTTAAGGTAGGGAGAGATGTGATTAAAATTGTGAGTGTTGAACTGAAAAATTATACTGCTAAAGATTATGAGAGTTTAGGAGATAAAAAAATATCATTAATTAAAGTTTCTCATTTTAACGCTGATACAGCAGATCGTTTTGCCAAGGCAGTCCAAGACATACTGCTTGAAAATCCTGACGGGCTGATTTTGGATTTGCGCGGCAATCCGGGAGGATTCCTGGAAACAGCGGTTGAAATGGCTAATTATTGGATAAAATCAGGCGAGGCGGTGGTCACGGAACAATGTGCTGGCGATGAGAAAAAAATACATTTAGCCGCGCGCGAATCAGTATTAGACAAATTTAAGACGGTTGTTTTAGTTAATGGCGGTTCAGCCTCAGGCTCGGAAATTGTGGCTGGCGCGCTGCAAGACTACGGGCTGGCAAAATTGATTGGTGAAACTACGTTTGGCAAAGGCTCGGTGCAGCAAATGATGGATTTAGATGACGGCTCGGCAGTCAAGATTACCATTGCGCGCTGGTTAACGCCCCAGGGCAGGACTATTGACAAAGAGGGGATAAAACCTGATATTGAAATTGAAAGAACTGTGGAGGATTATAACAATAATTTGGATCCGCAGTTAGACAGAGCGATCAGCTATTTTATTGAGGGAAAATAAAATTTTTAATGGTTAAAAGAAATTATGCAAATTATATTATTAAAAGATATTGCCAAACTTGGTAAAAAGGGCGAGGTAAAAAACGTAACTGACGGTTATGGCTTGAATTTTTTGCTGCCGCAAAAATTGGCCGCCATGGCCAGCGCTAGCAAGTTAAAACAACTGGCGGAAGAAAAAGCAAGAGAACAAGAAAAAATTAAAAAAGATGAGGAAAAATATGAAAATTTGATTAAAAAATTTGAAGGCGTGATTTTAAAATTAAAGGTAAAAGTTTCCAATGGCGGCAAACTATTTGCTGGTTTGGGCGCCCGCGATATTGCCCGGGCTTTAAGCCAGCAGAAAAAAATTGAAATTGATGAAAAATTTATAAAATTGCCAAAGAAAATCAAAAATATTGGGGAATATAAAGTTGGCGTAGAATTTGGCAACAATTTAAAATCTAATATTAAATTAGAAATAAAAGCTGAATAAATATTATGACTAGCAAATATATTTTTATCGTCGGCGGAGTGATGAGCTCTGTGGGCAAAGGCGTGGCGGCGGCGGCGATTGGTAAAATTTTGCAATCCAAAGGCTATAAAGTGGCCAACATTAAGGCGGATATGTACGTCAATATTGACGCTGGCACCATCCGGCCGGCAGAGCACGGCGAGGTTTTTGTGGGCGAAGACGGCATTGAAGCCGACCAGGATTTGGGCAATTATGAACGTTTTACCGACCAGGTGTGCACCGCTGATAATTACATTACCACCGGCCAGGTTTACCAAGAAATAATCCGCCGGGAAAGGAATTTAGAATTTGGCGGTGAAGATGTGGAAGTGGTGCCGGATATCCCCAATGAGATTATCAGAAGAATTAAACAATGCCAGAAAAAAAACAAGGCGGAGATTGTCATTATAGAAATAGGCGGCACAGTCGGCGAATATCAAGTACTTTTATTTTTAGAAGCAGCCAGAATGATGAAAGCCCACGATGCGGCCAATGTTTTTACGATTATGGTCAGTTATTTGCCGACCCCGATTTTATTAGGTGAGCAAAAATCAAAACCCACCCAATACGCCATTAGGACTTTAAATTCAGCGGGCATCCAACCAGATTTTATTTTGTGCCGGGCGGATAAACCAGTCACGCCTGATATTAAGAGAACGATTAGTACTGTCTGCAGTTTGCCTAAAGAGAGGATTATCTCTGCGCCTGATGTTTATTCCATTTATGATATTCCGGTTAATTTTGAAAAAGAAAATTTTGGTGAAGTGATTTTAAGGGCGCTGGGCTTAAAGGCAAGGAAAAAAGATATGCGGGATTGGAAAAAATTGGCTGGTAAAATTAAAAAGATTAAAAAGGAAGTGACCATTGGCATTGTGGGCAAATATTTTAATTTTAAATCCTGCAAGGACACCTACATCTCTGTGATTGAATCAATTAATCATGCCAGCTGGCATTTTAACTTTAAACCAAAAGTCGTCTGGCTGGAGGCAGAAAAGTATGAGCAGAATAAAAAAAATTTAAAGGAATTAGACAGGGTAGCGGGCATTATTGTCCCCGGCGGTTTTGGCCAAAGGGGCTCGGAAGGCATGATTTTAGCCGCGGAATATGCCAGAAAAAACAAAATGCCTTATTTTGGGTTGTGTTTAGGCATGCAGATATTAACGATTTCGTTTGCCCGTAATGTCCTGGGGCTGAAAGAAGCTGATTCAACTGAATTTAATCCGAAAACCAAACATCCGGTAATCAGCACCATGGAAGAGCAGAAAAATAATATCCAAGAAAAAAATTACGGGGCAACAATGAGGCTAGGGGCATACGAAGCGCGACTGGCTAAAGATTCCTTGGCGTTTAAAGCGTATCAGCAGCAAAAAATTTCGGAAAGGCACAGGCATAGATATGAATTTAATAATGCTTACCGCAAGCTGCTGGCGGAAGCGGGGATGCGGATTGCCGGCATTAATCAACCCGGAGATTTGGTAGAGATTATAGAAATAATTGACCACCCTTGGATGGTCGGCGTACAGTTTCATCCGGAATTTACTTCAAGACCGCTGCGGCCAAATCCGCTTTTCAGGGATTTTGTCAGGGCAGCGATCAAAAGGCAGGCGAGCAAGAAATAAACGTTGTTGGGGCGCTTGAAATATGGAATTATTGAAATGGATATTAAAAAAATTAAATAATTCAATTACTGGCGGCGCTATTATCATCGCTGTTTTTTCTGTTTTGGCCAAATTATTCGGACTGTTAAGAGACAGGTTGCTGGCATCCGGCTTTGGCGCAGGGGATACTTTGGACGCCTATTACGCGGCATTCAAGCTGCCGGATCTGATTTTTAATACCCTGGTCCTGGGGGCGCTGTCAGCGGCCTTTATACCTGTTTTCATTGAACTTAAAAATAACAAAAGTCAGTTTAATCATTGGCAATTATCATCAGCAATAATCAATATTATTTTTGTGGTTTTGTTTATTTTTGCGGCAGTTGTTTTTATTTATGCTGATAAGATTATGCCTTTGGTCGCGCCTGGGTTTGCAGGTGAAAAACTAGCTTTGACGATTAAGCTGACGCGGATAATGCTGGTGAGTATTTTATTTTTCGGCATCAGCAATGTTTTGTCAGGAGTACTGCAATCAATGAAAAAATTTGTCATGTTTGCTCTGGCGCCGGCGATGTATAATGTCGGTATAATTATCGGAGTTGTATTTTTTGTCAAAAAATTCGGGCCGGCAGGGCTCGCTTGGGGAGTAGTGCTGGGAGCGCTTTTACATCTGCTGATACAACTGCCTAGTGTGATTAAACTTGGTTTTAAGTGGCAGCCAGTCATGGCTTGGAGAAATAAAGCAGTCAGGCAGATTGGCAAACTAATACTGCCCAGAACAATCGGACTGGCAGCCAATCAGATAAACCAAGTGGTGATCACGGCCATTGCTTCTACCTTGATGGCCGGATCAGTGGCAATATTTAATTTAGCTTTTAATTTGCAGAGCGTGCCCATTGGCATTTTTGCCGTGTCACTGGCGATTGCCAGCTTTCCTTCCCTGTCGGAAAGTTTTACCACGGGCAATCGGGAAAAATTTTTGCAAAGATTTTCCGTGACAGTCAGGAGAATACTCTATTTGGTAATCCCGGTTTCAATTTTTATGATTGCTCTGCGGGCGCAGATTGTCAGGCTGGTGCTGGGGGCAGGGGAGTTTGATTGGACTGATACCGTCATGACTGCCCAGACTCTGGGGTTTTTTGGCATTTCGCTTTTTGCCCAGGGATTAATACCAATTTTAGCCAGGGCATTTTATGCTTTTCAGAATACGCTCATTCCGGTCACCATTAGTTTAATGGCGGTGATAATGAATATCTTGGCTTCAATAATCTTGGCGCCAAAAATGGGCGTGGCGGGATTAGCCCTTGCCTTTTCAATCACTGGCGCCATACAAGTGATACTTTTATTTGTGACCTTACATCATAAAATTGGCAATGTGGATGAAAAAAAGATATTATTTTCTTTGATAAAAATAGTCACGGCAACAATTGGGGCAACGATATTTATTCAGATTGTTAAATATGTTGTAGGCAATATAGTGGATATGCACACTTATATTGGCGTATTTACCCAGTTTACCTCGGCTGGAGTTGTGGGAATTATAATGTATTTATTGTTTACCTGGGCGCTGGGGAGCGAGGAAATAAAAGAAATTAAAAAACAGCTAGGCTATGAATAATATTC
>PFHP01000007.1 GCA_002782365.1 Candidatus Kuenenbacteria bacterium CG_4_8_14_3_um_filter_39_15
CGTTCGGCGAGGCAGGCCCGCCTTGAAATTTGGCGGGATTTTTGTTATTTTAAATTATGAGTGATGTTACGCAAATAGCAAAAAATAATATAAATAATACTGTCATCCTGAGCGGAGCGAAGGATCTCTGGCGCATGCCAGATCTCGCATGCGCGAGAGATTCTTCGGTCGTCTCCCTGCGGGAGACTTCCTCGGAATGACGCAAGGGGATGATTGCGTAAGGCCAATTTATGATTAAATATCATTTAATTACTTACGGTTGCCAAATGAACAAATCCGATTCAGAACGGATTGTTTCTGTTTTAGAAAAAAGCGGATTTAAATCAACAACCCAAGACCGGGCTGATATTTTAATTTTAAATCTCTGCTCTGTCAGACAATCAGCCATTGACAGAGTTTGGGGAATACTTAGAAAAACTAAAAACCAAACAGTTATTTTAACCGGCTGTATCCTGCCGGCTGATAAGCAAAAATTCCAAAATAAAGTTGATTTGATTTTAGATATTAAAGATCTTCCCCGCTGGCCTGAAAAATTCAAAATTAAAAATTCAATCCCCGACCGGATCGGGGACGAAATTAAAAATTTTCCTGAAGTACATCCTGATTATTTTTCTATTAATCCCGACCATTCTTCAAAATTTGAAGCTTACGTTCCTATCATGACCGGCTGTAATAACTTTTGCGCTTATTGCGCCGTGCCTTACACTCGCGGCCGTGAAGTTTCTCGTCCTGTTGAAGATATAATCCAGGAGGTGCATACATTAATTATACAGGGTTATAAACTTATAATTTTATTAGGGCAGAATGTGAATAGTTATAAATCAAAAATTTCCAATTTCTCTCTCTTCGAGAGATCCCTCGCAGAGGGACAATTTCTAATTTCTAATAAAATTTCAAATTTTAAATTTCAAATTTCAAAAAATACTTCCGTTAACTTTCCAACTTTACTGAAACTAATCAGCCGAATTCCAGGCGATTATTGGCTGTCATTTCTCACCTCGCATCCAAAAGATTTATCTGATGAATTAATAAACTGCTTTAAAGAATGTGAACATTTAATCCCGTATTTGCATTTGCCGCTACAATCTGGCTCTAATAAAATTTTAAAAGCGATGAATAGGAATTACACGGCAACGGATTATGTTAAATTAATCAAACAAGTGAAACAAATTAAACCGATGGTTGCCGTTTCCACCGATATTATTGTCGGTTTCCCGAGTGAAACAAAAAAAGAGTTTGAAGCCACTGCCAAATTGATGAAAAAAATAAAATTTGACATGGCCTATCTTGCCCAGTATTCTCCACGCCCCGGCACCGCCGCCGCCAAACTGAAAGATAATGTTTTGGCAACAGAAAAAGCCCGTCGCCGTTCTGCCTTAAATGAAATTCTTAAAAAAACAGCTTTAAATAATAATAAAAAGATGGTGGGCAAAAGAATTGAAGTGCTGATAGAAAAATGTAATAATAAAAATGAATGCTTGGGCAAGACAAAAAACTTTAAAGATGTTAAAATAAATGTAGCTCCTGCCTTTAGGCAGGAAAAAATCCGACCTAAAGGTCGGAGTTACACAATCAAAAAGGATTTGATTGGCCAATTTGCCAAAGTGAAAATCACTAAAGCCAATGCTTGGAATTTGGAAGGGAAACTAATAATCTAATAATCTGGAGAAAAGAAAAAGGCTTCAAAAGAGAAGCCTTGTCCTGTATCTTTTTGTCCTCCTATTTGTCTTGATTAATGTGGGGGCACTATCCCTTTCTCCCTTGCTGATTTTTTCTTCTTCCAGTCGTAGTAACTCCAGATCTCATCCTTTGTCCATTTGCTGAAATCTGGATCTAAACGTTTCTGCATTTTTTTTAATAATTTGCACATTTTTTTATCCTTTCTTTATGTTAAAAAATTCAAAAATTAAAACTAAATCCGAACGGCGCGAAAGTTTGGCTCGCAAACTTAAAATTAAAAAGAAAAAAGGTGGCACTTTAGCCGGCCAGCTTTTGCATTTACAAACGCGCAAAAATCTGGCTGGCACGGTCAAAAAAATGAAAATTATTTAGCCATATGAACAAACCAATGAATAATAACGGTTGTATAAATAATTTTAAATGTGTTGCCACCTATGGTAGCTAAAAACCCCTTAAACATCGCCCAAGGCCCCTTCTTGAAATAAAATGAAACGCATATGCCGGCCGCTATCTCAGCCAAATATGGCACGAGAGGGATGATGGTGGCGAAAAAAAACGCCCAATAGCCATATTTTTCTATCCACTCATGAATCTTCAAGCGCATTCTGTGTTTCATTTTTTTTCCACTTTTCTGCATTTTACCAATTATAACCAAATTATTTTCTGGTCTCATTGTCGCCTTTTCTCTTCTCGCAAATTTCAGTAAATGACCAATTGGTATAAATTTACCAACCAGACGGACCAAAAATTTAACGCTTAAAATAAATGGATAACTGAAAAAAATCAGTAAAAGCGGAGTGCTCGTTATAATTAGACTTACCTGACAAACAGCCCAAAAAGATTGACCTTGGAAGAGAGCGAGTGAAGCCCCGCTTTCCCATTTAGATAAATAAAGAATCTTTCTCAAAAATGAGTAAAAATTCATTGTTCCCTCCCATCCTTTATTTTTTTGTCAATTTTTTATTTTAGCTTACAATGAAAGCAACAACTATGTCAAGCCAACTGCCAAAACTAATTGTGATTTTAGGTCCGACGGCCACTGGTAAAACCAAACTGGCGGTGGCTTTGGCGCGAAAATTTAAGGGAGAAATTATTTCGGCTGACAGCCGGCAGGTTTATCGCGGCCTGGATATTGGCACGGGCAAAGACCTGGCTGAATATAAATTACCCCCTCGTTCGAAAGATCTTGAGATCTTTCAAACTCTCCCCCTTATTAAGGGGGAGAAAAAGAGGAGGTCTATTCCCCATCATCTGATAGACATTGTCAAACCGATGACTGAATTTAATGTGGCCAAGTTTAAAAAACTGGCGTTGAAAGAAATCCATAATATTATTAAACGCGGCAAGTTGCCAATTTTAGTTGGCGGAACTGGTTTATACATTTCTGCCATTGTAAATAATTATGATATTCCAAAAATTAAACCGGCTAAAAAAATTAGAGCTAAGTTAGAAAAATTAAATAAATCAAACAAATTAAAAATGTTAAAAAAATTAGACCCGGCGGCGCTGGAATTTTTAGATGTAAAAAATCCGCGGCGAATTGACCGGGCTTTGGAAGTTTGTCTTGCCGGTTATAAATTTTCAGAAATCAGAAAAAAAGCCAAACCGCTTTTTAATGTTTTGCCAATCGGCATTAGATTGCCAAAAAATATTTTAAACAAACGGATTGACGCGCGGGTAGACAAAATGATTAAAAATGGCTTGCTGGAAGAGACAAAAAAATTAATAAAACAATACCCGCCAAGATGGCGGGTAGGCGGCCAATATCCCGCGCCCTTGCAAACAATTGGCTATGCGGAAATCATAGATTATATAAATAAAAAAACAACTCTAAACCAAGCTGTTAATTTAATTAAATTACACACTCGCCAATTTGCCAAAAGGCAGATGACTTGGTTAAAAGGCATGGAAAAACGAGGAGTAAAAATTCACTGGCTTAATCGCCAAAAAACAATTAAAAAAATAATTCAACGGTTTCTTGATAATTAAATTAATTATCAAAACCCGATGGCCATCAGCCTAAAACTACGGTTTTAATGTGTAAGTCAAGCCAAAGATAAAAAGCACAATCAAAAATATCCCGCCTGCCACCCCGAGCCAGACAGGCAGTTCATACTCTGGCTTTCTTTTGCCCCGACGTCTGGCCACAAAATAAGTCACCACTTCAAGGATACCGGCCAGACCGGCCACCAGCGCCCCCACAAAATTAATTGTGCCTATAAAATCGCGCGCGCCTAAAAAAAACGCGGCTAAGGGCACGCTCACGGTCAGCAACCAAGCCGTCGGCCCCGATAATTTATAGTCAAATTTATAAATTTCAATCAACGCCAAGCCCAAAACCAAAAAGCTCGTCGCCATGGCAAAAAAAGCAAAGATATTAGCCACCAAAATCATCTGCCAGCCGAATAATTCTCCCAGCCCCACGCTAGCCACTTCCGTCACCTTTGCCCCGGAAACACTGATGACCAGCGCGACAAACAACCAATAAACCACTTGCGGAATAGCGCATCCCCAGCCGAGAGCGCTTTTCATTTTATGCTCTGCCCCTTTTAAAATCTGGCGCACCTGCGGTACTGCCTCTGTGCCGGAACAGGCAAAAATTAACACCCCATAAGGGATAAAAAATAAATCCCAGTGCCAGCCGCTTAAATTTGTCAGCTCAATCTGCCTAAAAGATAAAACACCAATACCGACCATTGCTATCAGCATAAAAATTGTCATGACCAGTTCTACCCGCTTAGTCAGAGTAATGCCAAAATAAATAAATATGGAAAAAACCACAAAAAATCCAAGCCCGCTCCAGATCGCCGGCATACCAGTCAGCGCCCCGATGACTTCGCCTGTCCCGATAAAATAAACCAGCAGCGCCCCGTAAAAAGAAAAAATCAAAATTAGACTGATAACTCGTTTGGCTATTTTGCCTAAATAAATTCCGGTATAACCGGCTATTTGGTGAATGCCGGGCGTTCGGAGCGCTATTTCCCCATACATAAATTTCATTAAGATCATCGCCAAACCGACAACCATCAGGGCTAAGGTGCCTGTCCAAAAACCGCTTTGATTAAAAACATAGGGGATACCGAATATCCCCGCGCCAATGATTGTGCCGATTAAAGTCGCGATGGCCTCAATCAGCAAAAAATTTTTTGACCGTTGCATGCTCTTTGTTTATTTTTATTTTAATTTATCAAAAAATAATCTAAAAACATCTTATTAGATTTTATTCCGCCACTTTAATCTCTGTCTCTTCAGCCGGATTATCAACCACCTCAATGGCTGACGGCACATCCTCCGTAGCTTCACTAGGAGCTTCAACAGAGGCTGGGGATTCAGTAATAGGAGATGATTCAGCCGCCTGTTCTTGATTAACCTCGTCCTCTGATTCACTTTCACTCTTTGCCCCTTCTTCTACTGCTTGGTCTGTCTCTTCTTCTGCCTCTGGTTCTAATTCTGGCGGCACTATCTGCTCCGCTTCTTTAATTTCCTCCAACTGGCTGTCAGGGCTAATCAAAGGAACATCGGGATAGTCTATTTCACTCGGCGCCTTTTCTGCCCCTTGCCTGATAATCTCAAAATCAAGCGAGGGCATAATTAAAATCTCACTGCTAGATTTGGCAATACCGACAATCTGCGCCATCTGACCATAATATTTTGGCTTGACCGGCATAAGCGAGGTTAAAATTATTTCATCTTCTTGATTATTAACCAGTCCGGCAATCAGCTGCGCTTCATAAAGGCTATCGGCTAAATAATATCTCTGGCCAATTTCCAAATTATTAAATCCGCCGACTACCCCGCCAATTGCCACCTTAACTTTGCTGCCCTGGCTCGGACCGACCACTATACCTATCGCCGGCAGATAATTTGTTGATTCAAGATTATCTCCTGAACTATCCAGCGGTATGTCAGCGCGCACCTTAACCACCTGGCCTTGCTCATTAATCCCGACAGCGTCGCCAGCCAGCAGCATTGTTGAACTGGCATAATCAAATTCAGTAATAATTGCCCCGGCTAAATCCAAATTGCCGCTCAACTGAATATCACCCTTAACCACTACTTTTCCTTCAACTTTTAGCTCGCCAATAATACTGGCCACATTATGAACAACCAAGCCCTGCTCAATGGTCACTATCCCAGCCACTGCCAAATCTCCGCCGTATTCAGTTACCGGCCTGACTGACACTTCGCCTTTATTTTCCAGTAATTCACCAGCGTCAACCACAGCCACTTGGCCATCCTTTTGGCTATCATCAATGATTAATTGCTCATCGCCGCTCAAAATATCATTCAAATCAGCGCCTCTTTGATGCACTGTCTTATTGGCAATACTTAAAAGGATTTGAATTCCAGATTTTTGATTTTGGATTTCAGCAGTATAATCTTCAAGCGCTATGCCGATTATTCCGGCGTCAGCCAGGGTGGCTTTCATGGCGTAGCCTGGCTTGGCAGCGGTGGTTAACAGGTCGCCTTTTTTAATCGGCCCATTTTCCAAAGTCACTTTAATCGCCACATTGCCGGAAATAGCCAATGTCCTTGCCTCTTGGCTCGCCTCTTGTCCGCTGGCTATGGCCGTCCCAGAGAGGACTGCCGCTGGTCTGGCTGTTACCACGCCTAAAATCGCATTAGCATTCGGCTGATAACTTTTAACTGCCATCTCGCTATTTCTCGGATCAACCACGACTACATCGCCAGTTTCAGGCAATGTCTGCCAGAGAGATAAATCAAGCTGTTCTAGCCCGGCCTCATCCGCTCTGTCTAAACCTAAATTCATTTCAGATATATCCGCCTCTTCTAATGCCCTAATTCTCATATATGCCCCAAGACTGCCCTGGCTGAAATTAACGCTGCCGCCAAAATATGAATCGCCTTCAACTCTTAAGGTCTCGCCGACTTGCATCGTGCCTTGAATTAAAGCCTGTGACAAAACCACTCCGGGCGTACTGGTGCTGGCGGCGCTAATTCTCGTTTCTAAATCTATTAACTTTCTGCCCATGTCTGCCATTCGCAAAGTCATTTCATCAATTTGCCCTTCTACCCCCAAATTATTCAGCGCGCCAGCCACCATTAAATTCACCTCGTCTTCTATTTCCATACTGGCAATTCTTTCCTGCACTTTTTCTTCCACCTGCTCCACGGTCAGCGATTTATTGCGTCTTGAAATTAACACCTTAAT
>PFHP01000015.1:0-6418 GCA_002782365.1 Candidatus Kuenenbacteria bacterium CG_4_8_14_3_um_filter_39_15
AATCTAACTTAACACTTTTGGCGCTTCGCGCCAATATTGTTGCGTTAGATTCTGGAATCAAACATAATTAATAATAAAATTATGGGTTTTTGGAGTAAATTATTTGGGAAAAAAAGCGCTGATCAAGCGCAAGCAGATGAAGTGACAGCCAAGCCAACAGATGAGGATACGGAAGAATCTGCTGATGTTAGCCAAGACGAGAGTGATGAATAATTACATTCTAGCCAAAAATACCCCAATGTAAAGTCGGGGTATTTTTTGTTGAAACATTTGCTTTTTCATGCTACTATAGAGAAACGGAATAATATTATGACTAATATTTTCAACAAATTCACCACCCATTATAAAAAATCCATAATTGGCGCTTATGGATTGTCTTTGGCAAAGGAAAAAAAAGAAATTAGCCTGGAAGAGCTTTTTTGGTCACTCTTGAGTGAAAAAGGGTCTTTGGGGCAGGAAACCCTAATAAAAGCCGGCATCAAAGAACAGGTAAGAACTAATAACGAACTGCCTCAAAAAAAAATTTCTTGGCAGCAAATTATTGAGTCAAGGGAAATAATCCCCCTGTCTAGTGGGATGAAAAAAGTCATTGTAGATTCAGTCAGAGTTGCGGCCGTGCATGAGCATAGTTATATCGGCACAGAACACCTGCTTTATAGCTTGCTTGATTCACCGGATGAAAAAATCAATATGATTTTAATTGAACACCGGGTGTCCAGGGAGGAAATTTTAAAAATAATTAAAGTGGTCTTAAACTCAACTTCAAAATTTTCTGAATTAAATGATATGGTCAGTACTATTAAAGAACGTTTGGATGAAAAAAAACAAGGCAGAAAGAAAAGCGAGTCGATTCTTGATTTTTTCGGCACAAACTTGACTGATGGGGCAGCCCAAAAAAATATCAACCCGGTGATCGGCAGAACTGATGAAATTAACAGAGTCATCCAAATTTTATGCCGACGCGATAAAAATAATCCGATACTTTTGGGCGAACCAGGAGTAGGCAAGACGGCCATTATTGAGGGATTGGCTAAAAAAATTATGGAGGGCGATGTGCCTGATATTTTACTCAATAAAAAAATATACGCGCTTGATATGCCGCTGCTCATCGCTGGCACCAGTTACCGAGGTGAATTTGAAGCGCGCATAAAACAAATTGTTGAGGAAGCGAAAAGAGATGAAAATATTATTTTATTTATAGACGAACTGCATAATATCATGGGAGCGGGTTCGGCTTCGGGCGCAATGGATGCGGCTAACATTTTAAAACCGGCTATGGCGCGGGGCGAGATTCACTGTATTGGGGCAACAACTTTTGATGATTTTAAAAAGTACATTGAGCAGGATAAAGCGCTTTCGCGCAGAATGCAAAAAGTAACGATCAATGAGCCGAGCGCGCCAGAATCAATAAAAATTCTCAAGGGTATTAAAAAATCTTACGAGAAACATCATCTGCTGGCAATTAGTGATGAGGCGATTGAAGCGGCGGTCGCTCTATCTGTCCGCTATTTGACTGACCAATTTTTACCTGATAAGGCAATTGACCTGATAGATGAAGCTGCCAGTAAAAAAAGAGTTAATCGGCCAAAAAACAAAAATGTGGCTAAGCTCTCGGAATTGGAAAAAGAGCTGGTGCAAATTACTAAAGAAAAAAATATGCTGATTACTCAAGGCAAATATAATGAAGCTTTAAGGCTTAAATCAAAAGAAGTGAAAATAGTCAGTCAAATCTACAAGCTGGAAGAAGCTGAAACAAAAAATAAGTTGCTCATAGGCGCGGAATTGGCTGATGATAAGATTACAGCCAGTGACATCCGTGAAATTATCAGCCAAATAACTAAAATAAATATTCCTGACAGCCAAAAATCAGCAGATATTATCAAAGACCTGGAAAAAAATCTAAAAAATAAAATTATCGGGCAGGATCAGGCGGTAGTAGAGCTGGTCAGCACCTTAAAAAGATCAGCGGCTGGGCTAGCCGGAGAACATCGCCCACTGGGCTCATTTATTTTAGCCGGGCCATCTGGCGTGGGAAAAACTTACAGTGCCAAAGTATTGGCTGAACTGATGTCGCCCGGCAGAGAGGGTCTGATTAAACTTGATATGAGCGAATTTGGCGAAAAATTCAATGCCAGCAAACTCATCGGCGCGCCAGCCGGCTACGTGGGCTATGAGGAAGGCGGGCTTTTAACAGAGAGGGTGAAAAGAAATCCTTACGCGGTGATACTGCTAGATGAAATAGAAAAAGCCCACGCCGATATTTTTAATTTATTTTTGCAAATTTTTGAGGACGGTTATTTGACTGACAGCAAAGGCAGGCAAGTGAACTTCCGCAATACCATCATCCTCATGACCACTAATATTGGCGTCCCCAAAGCCAGTGAAAAAGGAATGATTGGTTTTGGCGAGAAAGATTCTTTGGAAAATGACTACAAAGAAAAACTGGCTGAATGGATGAGACCGGAGCTATTGAACAGACTTGATCAGATTTTAGTGTTCAACCAGCTCACGGCTGATGATTTAGCTAAAATTATTGAACTGGAATTAGCCAATATTAATAACAATCTAACCAGCCGCAATCTATCAATCAGCTGGAATAAAGAGCTGGTTGATTATCTGCTTAAAAAATGCGCGGACAAAAACCAGGGAGCAAGAATTATCAGGACAGTGTTGCGCGAAAAAATTGAAAATAAGCTGGCGGATAAAATTTTATCAAAGGATCTCAAGAATGAGATAAGGATAAAAGTCAAAGATGATAAAATTATATTGGCATAAAATTTATAAATTTCTCTTAGATATTTTATTTCCCATAGAATGCATTGGCTGCGGCAAGGAAGATGTTTGGTTATGCCAGCAATGCTTCACTGCTATTAAATTAAAAGAAATTGACAGCTGCCCGGCATGCAAAAAAATTTCCAGTTTCGGCAAAACGCATGAGTGGTGCCGCGAGCAAACAAGTTTGGATGGCTTGGTGGTGGCCGCTCCATTCGGCGACAAACTGTTGCAAGATGTCATTCATAAATACAAATACAATTTTATTAAGGAACTGGCGGCTCCCCTGTCAGAAATTTTAATTAATAAAATTATTAAGCTTGATAAAAAAGAGGATAAGCCCAACTGGACAAGTCTTCTTTTCAGTTCAGACTTAATATTATTGCCAATCCCTTTGCATAAAAAACGATTGCGCTGGCGGGATTTTAACCAAGCAGAGATGCTGTCAAAAAAATTAGCCAGTAATTTCTGTCTGAATCATCGGCCGTATATTTTAAAAAGAAAAAGATATACCGCGGCTCAAATTGAATTAAAGCGGGAGCAAAGGTTAGCTAACATTAAAAATGTTTTTCAGGTAGCCAAGGAATGGCGGGATAAATTAAAAAACACCAAAATTCTTTTGGTGGATGACGTGGCGACTACTGGGGCAACTTTGAATGAATGCGCGCGGACATTAAAAAAATACGGGGTAAGAGAAGTCTGGGGGCTAGTGCTCGCTAGAGGATAGAATCCAAATTTCTAATTTCCAATTTCTAATTTCAAATGCTAATTTTTCTTTGATTGTCTTTTTTGCCAATACTAAATTTTATCCATCTAGTATCTTGGGGCATTATTTTTCTTATTTTATCCGCCCATTCAACAACAATAATATTATTTTTATCTGTCACTAATTCCTGCCAGCCTAAGTCTAATAATTCTTCTGAATTTGATAAACGATAACAGTCTATATGAATTAGCTGGTTATATTTTTTTAAAAGCACAAATGTCGGGCTGCTGATATTATTTTTAATCCCTAGCCCTTTGGCCAACCCCTTGACAAATTGGGTTTTGCCGGCGCCCAATTCCCCTATCAAGCCCAAAACAGCGCCAAGCTTCAATTCAGCGGCATATTTTTTGCCTAAGGCAATGGTTTGTCTTGCTGAATTAGTGATTATCATTTTGATATTATACCAAATTTATCGTGCTTGACAAAACCTGAAAATCAATTATAGTAAAATAAAAATGGAGGACAGAAAAATGACAATAAAAGCCTTATTGATTGTATTAGGAGAAAAAAACGATATTAATACGATAGAGCAAGAAATTGCTCTTCACAATAATACCATAATTTTTGTAATTGATATGGCAAGAATTTTCTTGGAACAGTTGGAAAGAGAAGATTCTGATTATATCGAAACACTGATGAAAATACGCCACGATCAGTGTATAGGCAGAGATAAAAAAATCATACTGGCGAATACTAGCGGGATTAAATCAAAAACTTTATTAGATAGTTTTCCACTAATAAAATTGGAGATCTTTTTGTAAAATAAAAAAAGCCTGGTGAATTTCATCAGGCTTTTAGAATATCAATTTGCCTGTGATCAAATGAAATAGCCAAGTGATGATGGGGACGATCAGGCCAAAAAAATAAAAGATGAATAAAAGCAGAATGATGAAGCCGAAACGTTCAAGATTTATTTTCAGTCTTTCCATTGAATCGGGCAAAACAGCAAAAAGTAATTTAGAGCCGTCAAGGGGAGGGATAGGCATAAGATTAAAAACCATCAGGAGAATATTAGCATAAGCAATAATAGCCAAAAGTGAGGTGAATGCTGAATAAGGCAGAAAACGGACTAGCAGACCGAAAAAAATAGCGGCGATAAGATTGGCTGCCGGGCCGGCAAGACCGACTAAAGCCGGCCCCCATTTTTGGTTTTTTAAGTTATAGGGATTATAGGGCACGGGCTTGGCATAAGCGAACATAAATGAACCGCCGGAAAAAAGCAATAATAAAACAGGCATCAAAATTGTGCCCCAGATGTCAATATGAGCCATGGGGTTGAGAGTCAGCCGTCCGGCATTTCTGGCCGTCGGGTCGCCCATCTGGTCAGCTGCCCAGCCATGAGCATATTCATGAATAATGGCTGAAGGAATAATAATCAGAAAAAAGAATAATAATTGTGTGATTTCCATAAACTTGCGATAAAGTTAAATCTATGTTAGCATAACATATAGTTAGCAACTAATCAATCAGAAAATATGAGCAGAATTTGCGATATGTGCGGCCGCGGTCCGCAAAAATCCATTCAAAGATCCCATGCGAATAATAAAATGATCATCCGCAAATTTATTAATTTGCAAGCCAGAACCATTAACGGCAAAAAAAAGAAAGTTTGTACCAGGTGTTTAAGGACAATCAAGAAAAAGATGGCTTAAATAACCTGATGATTTTTTGATCAGACACCCCGACCTTGCGTCGGGAGTGTTTTTGTATAATTTGTGGTAAAATATTAAATATGACGAAAGAATGCTATTTATACAAAAAATTGAATAATAACTTGGTGCAATGCGAAACCTGCGCACACCAATGCAAAATTGCCCCTGGCAAGAGGGGCATTTGCGGCGTGCGGGAAAATCAAGCTGGCAAACTAATGGCGCTCAATTATGGCATGGCAGTGGCAGCGCATGTTGACCCCATTGAAAAAAAGCCGCTTTATCATTTTTTGCCTGGCACGGGCACTTATTCCATTGCTACCGCGGGGTGTAATTTCCACTGTCGGCATTGCCAAAATTATGATATCAGCCAATACACAAAAAATTGGTTGGGAGAAATAATTGGCCAAGATTTACCCCCAGCTAAAGTAGTTAAAAATGCGCTTGAGCTTCACTGCCCGTCAATCTCGTATACTTATACTGAACCAACGATTTTTCTTGAATATGCCTTGGATGCGATGAAACTGGCTGATAAAAAGAATTTAAAAAATATTTGGGTGTCAAACGGCTATATGAGCGATCGGACTCTTAAATTAATAATCCCCTATTTAGACGCGGCTAATATTGATTTAAAAAGTTTTTCAGATAAATTCTATCGGGAAATTTGCGGAGCGCAGCTTGAACCAGTACTGAATAATTTAATTAAAATTAAAAAAAGCGGTGTTCATTTAGAAATTACCACTTTAATAATTCCAACTTATAATGATTCGGTAAAAGAATTAAAACAAATTGCTCAATTTATATTTAATAAATTAGGGGCTGATGTGCCTTGGCATGTGAGCGCTTTTTATCCCACTTATAAAATGATGAGTGTGCCAGCTACACCAAGGGAAAAAGTATGGCAAGCGGTGGAGATTGGGGAAAAGGCTGGACTTAAGTTTGTTCATCCGGGGAATATTTAAAGCGCGCTGGTTAAATATCTTTTATAATTTTCACTCCCTTGCCAGACATTGGCCGGGATTGTCGGATGAACGGCGCGCGGTCCGTTTTTGATTGTGTCAACAATTTCAGGGATAGTGTAGCCGCCATAAATATAGGCGCCGACTAAAGTATTAAAGGTTTGGTTGGAAATAGGCACTAGACCGCCGTCAAAATACTTTTGCAGTTCCAGATAAAACAATTGGATTTTTTCGCTTTCCTCGGCTGCTGTCAGCCTAGTCTGACCGTAACT
>PFHP01000015.1:6428-6748 GCA_002782365.1 Candidatus Kuenenbacteria bacterium CG_4_8_14_3_um_filter_39_15
TTGATTGAGCTGACTCCTTTAACCTGCGTGCTTAAATTTTGGCTGACTTGGGTGTTATAGATATTAGTGTAATTGCCATCAGCGCTCTGGCTTATTTTTAAATAATTAAAATAAATAAGATTGCCCTGATTGATTATCTTAATTTCCGGCAGGTCAATTTTTTCTCTAAAAATATTCATTGCGTCAGTTAGGCTAAAGCTGAAATCACCCACTGAAGGGGTGAGCAAGGCTAATTCTGCTAAATTAGAATAAGAAATATCATCATGAAAGTTTGGCGCGCTATTGGCCAGAGTAGAATGGTATTCAAGGCGGTTGGGATA
>PFHP01000036.1 GCA_002782365.1 Candidatus Kuenenbacteria bacterium CG_4_8_14_3_um_filter_39_15
CAATTACCTACAATGGGGAATTTAAGATAGAGGCTGTTAGAAAGTATTACCATGAGGGATATGGCCCCAGTATGATTTTCCAAGAAGCGGGATTTGATTTAACGTTGATTGGCAAAGGTAGAGTCAAAGATTGTTTGAAAGATTGGAGGCGCATATACAATCATAAAGGCGAGATAGAATTAACCAAAGAGAATAGGGGAGGTCAAGGAGGACGATCTCAAACCAAATACAAAGATGATAAAGAAAAGATAGCCTATCTAGAAACCAAGATAGCTTATCTGGAGGAAGAAAACCATTTTTTAAAAAAAATGAAAAAATTAGAAAAGCCATAAGCAGAAGATATCAAGTAATCAAGAACGTACGTGACAGCAATCAAATATTCAAGATTAACTGTTTGTGTCAAATAGCCGGAGTCTCAACCAGCGGCTACTACAAATGGCTGGCAAGGGATAAAAACAAAGATGAGGATGATTGCTTGATAATTAAAGAGATATTTGATAAAGGCAAAGGCAAATTAGGCTGGCGGTCAATAAAAATGAGGCTGGAATCAGATTATGATCTGGTTATGAATCATAAAAAGATTAAAAGGATTATGAGAGAAAACCGTCTAATCACTAAAATTAGAAGAAAAAATCCATACAAAATGATCATGAAAAAACAAAAGAACATCGTACTTTTAACAATATCCTAGACAGGAATTTTAAACAGAATATACCTAGAAAAGTATTATGTACTGATATCACATATCTCTACTATGGACATAGTAGAAAAGCCTATCTGCAGGTAATTAAGGATATTGCCACCAAAGAGATTGTTGGTTGGGAATTATCTAACAATTTATCCATGCCTTTTGTATTAGAATCAGTTGAGACATTAAAGGGTATTAAAACATTAACCAATAAATCAATCATCCATTCTGACCAAGGATTTCACTACACCAATCCTGAATATATCCAGAAAGTTAAGAGATTGAATTTGGTTCAATCAATGTCCAGAAAAGGCAACTGTATAGACAATTCGCCAATGGAAACATTTTTTGGGCATTTAAAAGATGATGTTGATTACAAGCAAGCAAAGACTTTTGAGGAATTAAATGATATGATAAATACATACATGAATTACTACAACAATGAAAGGTATCAATGGGACATAAAAAAGATGACCCCTGTACAATACAGAGATCATCTCTTGAACCAAAATACTTAAATGGTTTTAAAGTCTACTAAATGGGGTCCACTTCAAAGTTGGGGGGTTTTCAAATTAAAAAGCGGTAATAAAATTAGAAAGAATTAAAAGCGATGATGAGCTTGGTTGGGTCGGCGGTTATGACTAGGTTTGTCAGTATCGCGGCGAAAGTGACTGGCTCCTCTGCTGGGCGCTGGGGCGCTAAAGCGCGAAAAATCAAAATCAGTTTGTTTCAGGGATAAATTAACACGCCCCTGGTCATCAATGTCGACTACTTTAACCGGCAGTTCATCGCCGGTGTGAACGATGTCTTCAGGAGTATTGACGTGGAAAGGAGCGATTTCAGAAATATGGATGAGGCCTTCTTGCTTGGGCAGAAATTCTACCATGGCGCCAAAGTCAAACAGGCGGGTGACTTTGCCATGGTAAATTTTGCCGACTTCAGCTTCTTCGGTCAGCAGTTCAATCCATTCTTTGGCCTTAACGGCTCCTTCAGCGGAGGTGGAAGTGATAAAGACTGAGCCGTCATCTTCAATATCAATGCTGACGCCAGTTTCATTAATAATTTTGTTAATCATTTTGCCGCCCGGGCCGATAACATCGCGGATTTTTTCCGGGTTGATATGCAGAGTGGTAATTCTGGGCGCGTAAGGCGAAAGTTCTTGACGCGGCTCGGCAATGGCTTTGGCCATCACCCCCAGAATTTCTAAACGGGCGCGTTTGGCTTGAACAAAAGTGTCTTTAACCATATCATCTGTCAGGCCATTAATTTTAGTGTCCATCTGAATGGCTGTAATGCCATCGCTTGTGCCGGCGATTTTAAAATCCATATCGCCGGAGTGGTCTTCCAGGCCTTGGATATCAGTTAAAATTTTGTATTTTTTTTCATCATTTGGGTCAACAATCAGGCCCATGGCAATGCCGGCAACCGGTTTTTTAAGCGGCACGCCAGCATCCATTAGGGAGAGAGTTGAACCGCAAACCGATGCTTGGGACGAAGAGCCGTTGGAGGAAAGCACTTCGGAGACGACACGGATGGTATAAGGAAAAGTTTCTTTGTCTGGAATCATAGGCAGGAGCGCTTTTTCAGCCAGAGCGCCATGGCCGATATCGCGCCTGCTGGGGCCTCTTAAAGGCGCGACTTCTCCCACTGAAAATGGCGGAAAGTTGTAATGGTGCATATAGCGCTTTTTGCCAGATTCCTCCATAGTGTCAAGTGTTTGCTCGTCACCGGGAGCGCCCAAAGTAACAACTGAAAGAACTTGCGTTTCACCGCGTTCAAAAAGACCGGAGCCATGGGTGCGCGGCAGGACTCCGACTGCGGCCGAGAGCTGCCTGATTTCATTTAATTGGCGGCCGTCAGGACGTTTTTCTTGTTCTAAAATCAGGGCATGCATTTTTTTATCAATGTATTCGTCAACCAAAGTGACGCCAATCTTACGCTCATCTTTACTGATTTCATTGTCGGCCTTGAGGAGAATGTCAAGTTCGTTTTTAGCAGTTTCAATATTATTCTTCAATTCCTCTTTAGTCTGATAACTAAAAATTGAATCAATTCTTTCAGCTGTCATAAAAGCGTTGACTTTGTCATGAATTTTTTTCTGGCTGGCAAGTTCTTCAGTTGAGAGCTCTTGCTGAATATTAATTTTTTTCTGACCGACTTGGCCAGTGATTTCTTCAATTAATTTAATTATTTTACTACTATGTTTTTGGGCAAATTTAATGGCTGCTAAAATATCATCCTCTTTGGCTTCATTGGCGCTGGCTTCAATCATCACAATTTTTTCAACATTAGCAGCGACAAAAAGATCAAGATCGCTTTTTTGTCTGGCTTCGTATGAGGGATTTAAAACCAGCTCGTTGTTAATTCTGCCAACTCTAACTGCGGCAATCGGACCTAGCCAAGGGATGTTGGAAATAGACAGGGCGCAAGAGGCGGCAATCAGGCCCAGCACGTCAGCATCATTTTCATTATCAAAAGAAAGGACGGTCACAATAATCTGCACGTCATTTTTAATGGTTTGGGGAAAAAGCGGGCGGATGGAGCGGTCAATAACGCGGCCGGAAATAACTGCTTCATCGCTGGCTCTGCCTTCTCGCTTGATAAATCTAGAGCCTTTGATTTTGCCGGCGGCATAGAGTTTTTCGTCAAAATCTACCATTAAGGGGAAGTAGTTAAGGCCTTCGCGGATGTTGGGGCTAAGAACGACTGTAGAGAGGACAACGGTGCCGCCGTATTGGACGGTGCAAGCGCCATTAGCCTGAGCGGCAAATTTGCCGCTAGTGATAGTGAGAGTTTTCCCGCCAATTTGAGTGGAAAACTCACGGACATTTTTTTCCATAGAGAGTGTGGTTTTTAACCACCAAACTGCAAGCTTTAAATAAGCCTGAGTGTTTGGTGGCCAAAATAGTTAATTAATAATATTTAAAATTATTTATCGCTGGGCTTATCAGTAGATTTTTTTTCTTCAACGTTGATTTCCTCGTCAATCAGTTCCTTTTCAACCGCTTCTTCTTTTTTATCTGTTAGTCCTGGGATTTCAATTTTTTTCTTAAGTTTGAGTTTTTCCACTAATTTCTCGTATTCTTTTTCTTCCGTTTTAGCTAAATATTGCAAAAGTTTGCGTCTTTGGTTGACTTTTCTAAATAAGCCGCGTCTAGAAGAAAAGTCTTTTTTATGGCTTTTTAGGTGCTCGCTCAATTCTTTGATTTCTTCAGTTAAAATTGCGACTTGGACTTGGGGTGAGCCAGTGTCATCATTATGAGTTTTAAATTTTTTAATAATGCCTGCTTTTTTCTTTGGGTCTAGCATATTTGTTTGCCGGCACGTTATACCTAGTTTTACCGTTATAGGAAGAACCAAGAGTAACGTGTTAATTGATAATGAATAACAAATCGTATTATTTATTAATAAGAATGTTAGCACAGCAGAGGAAAAAATCAAGTTAATAAAGAGTTGCTATGTCGTTTTTGGCTAATATTGGCAAAATATATTTATTTGCCAAAAAAAATAATATATGATAATATGTATTTAATAAAAGGTTATGCTATTTTAATTAAATAATTTACGAATTTTTAATTTTTTAGAGCAGGAAAGGTATTAAGTAATTAGTAAAGTGATCAGGTGCTCGTTAATTTTTGGTTATGATGAGATTTCAAGCTGCTAATATTTCTACTAATATTCGGGTTCTTATTAGAACTACTATTTTACTCGTGGATAGAATTTTTTGTTTATCCACAACCTTCAATTTCCTGTCTTTAGAATAAAGAAGGAAGATCTATGGAAGTCATAATATTTTTGTTTGTGCTAAGTGCCGGCATTGCCGCTGGTTACTTTTTTAGACGTACCATGGCAAGACACGACGCAGAAACCGCCGAGGCCAAAGTTGACAAGATAATTACAGAGGCTAAAGAGAGTCAAAGGGAAATTATCATCGAGGGGAAAAATAAGGCGCTTGAAATTTTGGAAAAAGCCAAGCTTGAAGAGGATAAAAGAAGGGGGGAACTGCGGGATATCCAAAGACGGTTGGAAAAAAGAGAAAGTCTTTTTGACCAGAAACTTTTGGAATTTGAAGATAAGAGAAATAAACTTTCTGAAAAGGAGAAGAATTTGGAAGTCTTAAAAGAGGATTTGCGAACAATAAAACAGAAAGGGATGGAAAAGCTGGAGAAGATATCACAGCTCTCTCAAGCTGAAGCTAAGGAGGTATTAATAAAAAATATTGAATCAGCGGTCAAAGATGAGCTGTATCAAAGAGTGCGCAAGCTGGAAAAAGAGAATAGCGAGGAGCTTGAGGGAAAAGCCAAGCAAATTTTATCAGACGTAATTGAGCGCTGTGCTACCAGCCATAGCGCTGATACAACGACGACGACAGTCATACTGCCAAACGATGAGATGAAAGGCAGGATTATTGGCAAGGAAGGGAGAAATATTAAAACGATTGAGCAGCTGACCGGCACAGAACTCATAATTGATGAAACGCCGGGCACGATCTGGGTATCTGGCTTTAGTCCAATTAGACGGCAGGTAGCCAGAGTTGCCCTGGAAAAACTGATGGCTGACGGCCGAATTCATCCAGGCAGGATTGAAGAGGCGATTGAGGCAGCTAAAAAAGATTTAGCCATAGAGATTAAAAAAGCTGGCGAGGAGGCAATGTATCAGGTGGGAGTCGGTGGTTTAGATCCGAAATTGGTGCAGATTTTGGGCAGGCTTAAATTTAGAACAAGTTATGGCCATAATGTCTTGCAGCATTCAATAGAGGTTGGGCTTTTATCAGGGTTATTAGCAGAACAGCTGGGAGCTGATGTCACCATCGCTCGCAAAGGCGGGTTGCTCCATGATATTGGCAAAGCCGTGGACCATGAAGTCAAAGGCGGTCACCCTGAAATTGGTTATGATATTATGAAAAAATTCGGTTTGCCGGATGAGATTGCCAAAATTTCACTGGAACACCATATGGATCATCCGGAAACATTAGAAGGGGTGATTGTCAAAACTGCTGATGCAATTTCTGGGGCCAGGCCGGGGGCGAGAAAAGATACTTATGAACAATATGTTCAGCGGCTTGAGGATTTGGAAGCAACGGCTAAAAATATTACCGGGGTTGAAAAGTGTTATGCCATTCAGGCCGGCCGTGAACTGCGCGTATTTGTCCAGCCGGAAACAGTGGATGATTGGAATGCCAAAAAGATTGCCAGAGAGGTGGCTAATAAGATTGAGGAGGAATTAAAATATCCGGGTGAGATTAAAGTGACTGTGATTCGCGAGATGAGAGTGGAAGAATACGCGAGATAGTTTGCTAAAAATAGCCAAAAATGATATAAATGATATATTAGTAGTAGATTTTAAAGGTCAATATCTATTAAACGTGTTTATAAATTAACACGGTTAAATATGAATAAAATTGGATTAATTGAAAAATTAGCTGAAAAGCTCCAGATGGATAAAAAGGATGTGACTAAAGTGTTGGAAGGGTTTGAAGAATTAGTAATCAGCTCGCTGCAGCAAGGCGAAGAGGTAACATTGACTGGCTTTGGTACATGGCTGGCTAAGTTTAGATCTGCTCGAGGCGGAGTGAATCCGCAGAAACCCAATGAACATATCAAGGTACCAGCGGTAACTGTGCCAAAATTCAGAGCAGGGAAAACTTTAAAGGATGCCTTGAAGAAAAAGGCCGAGTCTGCCTCATTAACGGACGGAGAGCCCAAAGAAGAAGTGAAGGAAGATGAGCCAAAGAAAAGCGAAGGAGAAGTTTAAATAGATTAGCTTTATTGATCCGTCAAGATTAAGAGAGGCCAATTTTTGGTATATCTGTTTTTTTGTTTGCTCTTGTGACGCTCCTGCCCGCCATTGCCTTTGCCCCTGTGGTGAAATGGATATCATTTTTGGCTTCGGACCAAAAGTTTCGGGTTCGAGTCCTGACAGGGGTAATGGCAATGGCAGGTAAATCGGATGTCATTAGGGCGAATACATGCGCCGTTAGCTCAATTGGCAGAG
>PFHP01000016.1:0-6661 GCA_002782365.1 Candidatus Kuenenbacteria bacterium CG_4_8_14_3_um_filter_39_15
ACAAAATGACAGTCTCGTAATTCAAAGTAATTTGATTTTAAATACCCTATCAATTTCATAGTCATTAATAAGCTGGCCGATGTAGTCTTTGATTTCCTGCTGAAATCTTGCTGAATTAAATCTTTCAGCATGGGCTTTAATCAGTTGAGGATGGAATTTTTCCTGCTTAAAATGAATGATTTGATTGGCTAATGATTCCCAGTTTTGCTCGTCAAAAAATTCGCCGCTAACATCCGGCACAACAGTTTCCAGAGCGCCGCCTGCCCGATAAGCGATCACCGGCCGGCCGGCGGCCATTGATTCTACGGCCGTGATGCCAAAATCTTCCACCTGGGGATGAATAAAGGCAAGAGTATGCGCGTAAAGCTCCGCTTTGGCAGTATCAGTGATGTTGCCGAGAAATTCAATATTTTTGCAGGCCATTTTTTTTAAGCGCGGATAGTCAGAACCGCTGCCGAAAATTTTGAGCTTAATGCCCAATTTATTAAAGGCGCGGATAGCCAAATCATAGCGCTTATAAGCTACCAGCCGGCCGCCGCTTAAATAGTAATTATCAAGCCGCTGGGCAATGTAAAATTTTTGCGTGTCAACCGGCGGGTAAATTATTTTACTCTCGCGGCCGTAATATTTTTTAATGCGCGCCTGGACAAGGCGGGAGTTGGCGATAAAATAATTAACGCGCCTGGCGGCCAAAAAATCCCAATGGCGCAAACGTTTTAAAAATAAAGAAATAATTTTTTTAACCAATTGATTATATTTTAATTCTTCCACATAATGCTCGGCGTCATGCCAAAGATAGCGCGTAGGAGTGTGGCAGTAGCAGACATGCAGGGCATCGGGACGAATCTTAACGGCTTTGGCAATGGAAGAGGCGGAGCTGATGACCACATCAAAATCATTCAGGCGATGGGATTCAACCGCGCTGGGCATCAGGGCCAAATACCATTGATAGCGGCTGATGGCCAAGGGAAAATTTTGCAGCCAGGAGCTGACGATGCGTGTTTGATCAAAAATCTGGCTGGTGATCTTTTTATTATTGACCAAAACAAAAACAGGGCTGTCTTTAAAGACCTCCTGTAAATTTTGTAAGACTTTTTCCGCTCCGCCTAATTGGGTCAAATAGTCATGAACTAGGGCTATTTTCATACGCCCTAAGCTTAACAGAAATGAAAGGAATTGACAAAAATTAAATCTTTGACTGCTTAGTTTTGAAGCCCGTAACTATTTCTTCCCAGTAATTGATAATTTGTTTGACAGTCTCTTGGTAGTTGAAATTTGCAGTCACATGCTCATAAGCGGCGTTGCCCAGTTTATGGGCCAATTGGTCATTGGCTAATAAGCTTAATACTTTGGCCACAAATTGTTTTTGATTATTAAGCGCCACCAGCAAGCCCGTTTTTTTATTAATAATTATTTCTTGGGCGCCGGTGGTGGCGGTAGCGACGGCCGGCCGAGCAACGGCAGCCGCTTCAAGCAAGACTTTGCCGAAACTTTCATGGAGCGAGGGCAGGACAAAAATATCGGCGGCATAGAAATAATTAGCCACGTTCTGGTAATCAATCCGGCCGAGCAATTTAATGTTTTGCCCTAAATTTAAGCGGACAATCTGCTTTTGGACGGCCGGCAATTCTTTGCCCGAACCGCCAAGGAGTAAAACTGCTTCTGGATATTTTTTTATAATTTGAGCGAATGATTGCAGTAGAAAGCCCAGATTTTTTTCTTGGGCCATCCGACCAAGCCAGAAAATAATTTTTTTGCCGACAAATTCCGCTTTAATGCTTAAAACCGTTTGGTTGTCATGGTTTTGAAATTTTTCCAGGTTGACCGGGGTGTGAATGGTTTTAATTTTAGCGGCTGGCACGCCGGCGGCAATTAACTTCCTCTTAATGCCGGAGGCAACAACGCGCAGAGCGTCGGCATGTCTGACTGTAAATTGGCTGATTAATAATAGCGGGTAATTAAGCATGCTTTGTTTCAGCCAGTAATTGTTGTCCCAAAAATCGCCATGAAAATGAATCAGCAATTTGCTGCCGAATTTTCTTTTGATGAAATAACCGGCAATGCCCGTTAAAAACGGGTCTTGGCAGACGATTAAATCGTAATAATTTTCAGCAAAAAGCTCGCCGGCAATTCTTTTGGCGTCCAGACAATAAAATATTCTGCTTGAGGAATTAGTGGCATAACAAAAAACATTATCAGCCAATTCTTTTGTCTGATAACCAGCGCGAGTGAAAATAATTATGTCTAATTCGTCTACCAATTGGCCGTAATGACGATGGCGGTCAACAACATCTCCGTCGCCAACCAGTTCGCCAAGCAAAGTACGGTCTGTTGATATCATCAGGACTCTCATGGTTTATTATTTGGTTAACTGTTTTATTTTATCAACCAGTTCGGCTGTGGTGTAATTGGTTTTGACCAGATAATCCTTGGCGCCCAGCTCAATGCCATGGGCTTGGCTGGCCTCGTCAGAAAGGTTGGAAACAATAATCACTGGAATATCTTTGGTTTTTTCGTTTGATTTTATTTTCTGCAAAAATGTCCAACCGTCCATTTTGGGCAAAATAATATCCAAAAGAATGGCATTGGGCTTTTCCCGCTCCAGGATTTGCAGAGCTTTTTCGCCATTATCGGCGGCCAGGGTCTGATAACCTTCAACAGAGAGCTGGTTTTGAAGAGCATACAAAAGAGCGGTTTCATCCTCAACGATCAGAATTTTCTTAGACATAAAATTATTGTTATTTATTATTTATTTTCATAATAACATTATAACATTATTCCGCATAAATTTGAAGTGTGTTATAATAAAAGCATGGACAAGATTACGGAAAAATCAACTTCACATTTAACAGAAGCGGAAACGGCCCCGGCAGTGACAAAATTATCTTCAGAAGTGGAAAAACCAAGATTTTGGGAAAACCCCACATTCTTATTTGTTTTGATGGGTGTTTTGACAATGATCGTGATGATTGGCACTTATTTCATCGCCCAGAGATATGATGACCCGATGATTGTCATCGCTAGTGTTTCAATCGTGGCTGGCATCACCACCCTAATCGGCGGCATAACGATTAAAACAATTGACCAGCTGTCGCAAACCAACAGAATGAAAACAGAGTTCGTTTCAATCGCCTCGCATCAGCTGCGCACTCCACTATCAATTATTAAATGGTATACGGAGTTCTTGCTCAAACCTGAAAAACAAAAAAATCTGACGGCTGACCAGCTGGGATATATTAAAACCATTAACCAATCAAACCTGCGCATGATCAGGCTGGTCAATGACCTGCTTGATATTTCAAGGGTGGAGAGCGGGAAAATACAGATTCGGCCAGAGGCGACCAATATTGTTGAGTTAACTAAAAATATCATGGCTGAAAATCATGCTTTGGCTGACCAGAAAAAAATCAAGCTGCAACTAAAATACAGCGATTCTATCCCGCTTTTGTTGGTTGACTCCAAAAGAATGGGGATGGTCATAGAAAATTTACTGTCAAACGCCATTAAATATACGAGGCATGACAAGCAGGGAGTCGTGTCCATTAATCTCTCGGAAGACGGCAAAAAACTTTTGTTTTCCATTGCCGATAACGGGGTGGGCATTCCGGCGAGCGACCATAAAAATATTTTCAAGAAGTTTTTCCGGGCCAACAATACCATGAAATTGAAAACAAGCGGCACCGGGCTAGGCCTGTTTATCGCCAAAGCCATTGTTGAGTCGCATAAGGGCAAGATGTGGTTTGTGTCAAGAGAAGACGAGGGCACAACCTTTTACTTTAACTTGCCGCTCAAGCAGAAAAAGTTAGGAGCGTAAAATAATAAATATAAATAAAAAAGGCCCCAGTGCTTCAAATAAACACACTGGGACCTGAAATCTCTATAGTTTACCTCATTAGAATCATTCTCTTTGTGGCCATAAAATTTTTGGCCATGATTCTATAGAAGTAAACGCCGCTCGGCAAGTTACCGGCATTCCAACTGACCCTGTACTCACCTACCTCGCGGTGCGTGTTCACCAAGTCAGCCACCTGCTGACCTCGCAGGTTAAAGATGCTGATGTTCACCAGACCGGGCTTGGCAATGTTATACTCAAACTCGGTAGTGGAGTTGAAAGGGTTGGGAAAATTTTGTGAAAGATAAAAACTTGCGGGTGTCATGACGGCTTTAATTATATTTGAATAGTCTGATGAACCGTCAACATCAATTTGTTTAAGCCGGTAATAGTAAACTCCATTGGCAAGCTCACAATCCATAAAAGAATATGAGTTTGGAACTGCGGACATCCCGTGCCCTGTCACAAAACCAATTCTGGTAAAATTTACTTTATCTTGGCTTCTCTCAATCTCAAAGCCAAAATTATTGGTTTCTGACGCCGTGCTCCAGTGGAGAATAATATTATTTCCCCCTATCGATGCAGTGAATGAACTTAGTTCCACCGGCACAACAGAACCTCCGAAAACGTATAAAATTCCTTCCTCTGAAACAACATACGCCGTACCGGAAGCACCAATCGCCGGTGATCCCAAAGATGAATTTCCTGTATTATAATGCCATTTTTCTGTGCCATCTGGATTAATGGCATAAAACTTTCCTGCATCAGTGCCCAGATAAATGATACCATCGACTCCAATTGCCGGGGCAGAATATTGAACCGAACCAATGGGAGATTCCCATTTAAACGATCCGTCAGCATTTATGGCGAGTAAACCATCTCCGTTCCCGATATAGATAGCGCCATCGCTAGCTATCGCAGGGGAGGAACAATAAAATTTTTCCTGATAGGCGCCATAAGTCCATTTTTCTTCTCCCGCCGGACTAATGGCGTAAAGGCGGCTTGTCCAGCCCGGTAACCATGTTGTGGTCACATAGACTGTCCCGTCGTCAGCGATAGTAGGAACGGAATTGACACCGCCCGGTTCAAAGCGCAGGACTTCAAACTTCCAGTTTTGATTTCCGCCATTACCAAAGGAATAAAGGCGGAAATCATACCACGGCATAGGCCAACTTTGTCCAAGAGTGGCAACATAAATATTTGGCGCTAAATCTTTAGTGGCCGCTGACCCCACTACTACACTCCCAGCAATGTCAGCAATAAAAATAGGATAACCGTTACTGGGTTCAAGGGAGTATAATTTATGCTCGGAAGTAAAGTACACCTTTGGCGGATAACCAGCAATTATAGGTGACTTTAGCGGGCTGTCTGCCTTATAGCTCCATTGCAATTTGCCACTATGATCTAATGCGCAAAGGGTATCATTGGAGCCAAAATAAACAAAATGACCGAGGGCCGCGGTTGAAGTGATGTTGCCGCTTGGAAAAATCCAGTTGACAGTTCCATCAGCATCAACCGCATAAAGTCCATTATCAGCGGAAATATAGATTTGTCCATAACTGACCACCAGCGAGGTTCGCGGACAAATTTGATCCGCAATTTTTTTACTCCACAATAAATTTGGAGTTTGTGGCCCAGCAAAACTACTCCGGCCACTATGTCGTGAATCAGCTTGAAACATTGGCCATGCCCCCTCTGGACCCCATAGGTCTGTCTGCGCCCACAAATTTACAGCTAAAATCCCCCAAACGAGAAAAATAAAAAAGTGCTTCATCGTGCACCTCCTTTAGTAAAAGTGAAAATTTTGGTTTTTGATTGATTTTAATTTTAGACTATTTTTTCCTTGATTTATTAAAAATAAGATACAAAATAACCAGCAACAAAGCAAGGATAACCGCTAGATAAATTGCTTCTGATTTAATTCCAGTAAAATCAATCTTGGCTAGGCTATCTTGTTCAATATTGTCAATCACATAATTAGTTCCCCACTCATCACCCGTCGCATAAATATCAATTTTTACCGTATCACCGGATTTGATTCCTGTCAATGACGCTGTATTATTTAGACTTGCCGTGATTGTGCCATCAGGGAAATAATCTTTTATGTATTCGGTATAATATTGCTTACAATCTTTATCTTTAATATTATTTTTCTCATAAGGAAATCTTTCATAAAACTTTTCGGACAAACCGATAACCTTAGCGATTTTGAATGAAATTACTGTGGCATTTTGTTGTTGCTCTACAGAAATTATTTCTGCCTTAATGACACAATATGAGTTGGGAGCGTAAATCATTCCCTTTTCTATATTTAATGCCGCGCTCGTCGACAGAACTGACAGGAATAAAAAACTAACTAATAAAATTAACAAATAGGTCACATATTTTTTCATAAGATAAATAAGTTAATATTAAATATGTAATACTCCCTAAAAATTATTTCTGCGCTTGTTTTAATTCACTATAACGATCTTGAAACCAGCTTTCGCTATATCGCGGGAATAGATCTTTATTGTCCTCAATATTGTCCTCAATATATTTTAACCATTTTTCAGCTTTTTTAATTTTGTGATCTATCAAAGCTTGACGAAAATCAGCGGTTTTCCTTATACCGAACTTATCAAATAATTCTTGTTGACCAATTTCTTGTTTGCGGTCCGCCAACCAATTATCCCAAGTTTCATGATACTTGGTATATCTATCCTTATTTTTAACAATATGATCCAACCACGCTCTTTTAACTTTCAAAGTAGCTATGTAGCACTAGTGTTGCGTTAAAAATCCAATAAAAACGGTAGTTTTTGGGCTTGATCCTTAAAGTTGGGTGGA
>PFHP01000016.1:6716-6939 GCA_002782365.1 Candidatus Kuenenbacteria bacterium CG_4_8_14_3_um_filter_39_15
TTTTCATGATGGCAATAATTAAAAAAGTACAAATGGCAATACAGATTTGGGTCTTGACCGCGTTAGCGGAAGTCCCCCAGAAGACTTGGATATACAAATGTTGTTTAATCCATTTAAAAAACAGTTCTATCTGCCAACGGTGTTTATACAATTTAACAATGACTTCGGCTTTTAACTTAAGATTATTAGTCAGATAGACAAAATAGCGATCAGTTTCCGCGTC
>PFHP01000016.1:6967-7170 GCA_002782365.1 Candidatus Kuenenbacteria bacterium CG_4_8_14_3_um_filter_39_15
ATAATTTGATCACATCTGATACCAACGTTTTTATCAACTTTACTCGAATACAATCTAATAAATGACAAGCTCTTTTTCGAACGGATAATAAAGAAAGCCGGAGCTAAATTTACCTGATACAATCTTTCAAAATCAACATAGCCGCGATCCATGATGTAGTAAGCGCCCACTTCAATTTCAATCATGTCTAAGATGTTTACGTC
>PFHP01000016.1:7190-7744 GCA_002782365.1 Candidatus Kuenenbacteria bacterium CG_4_8_14_3_um_filter_39_15
GAATACACTGAGACATAATTCAATTACTGTGGAATCGAGAATGTATAAAGCGCCCTTGAGATCGATATCAAAATTATGATCATCAAGGTACAGCTTTCTCGCTTTCTTAATCAGTAATTGAGCTAGGTCTCGGTATATGCGCCAATCGCGGTTTTCATCAGCCCTGGTCAAAGTCGATAAGACGAATTTGTCAGTCCTAAACCCAAGATGATACAATTGTTTGGCATGAGCATTAAGACATAACACAATTCCCCGTAGACTGCGAAGATTGGTTAACTGGCCAAACATCATGGCTAAAAATTGGTCACGACAATTCAGTTGACGAACTTTAGAGTTACCTTTGTATCTGTCAACACATTGGTCAAATAAATACCAAGCTACAAATTCAGTGATTTGAGCAAAGATGAATTTTCCTTGATGCATAGGATTAATAGTTAATTAATGACTATTAACTATGCTATCACGGCTGTCTACGATTCAAATCGTGCAAATTGTAAAAGTGCGTTTTAATCAATAAATACAGGACTGTTATCAATTTTAGGTGTTGTCTAACG
>PFHP01000016.1:7802-8313 GCA_002782365.1 Candidatus Kuenenbacteria bacterium CG_4_8_14_3_um_filter_39_15
AATTTGGACGGAGAGAAATAATTTTTTAATTTTTATTCCTCTAGTTTTTTATATTCTTCCTCTAATCTTGCTATTTCCTTATCTTCAGCTTTTTTCCATTCTTCCTCTAACCTTTTTTCATATTCCCATTTTTCATCAAATTGAGTAGCTAATTTATTGCGTTCATCCACTATCGAATCAAACTCTTCTTTTGATAAACCATCTTTGCCCGCTTTCATCTCAAGCTCATGGACTTGGTCCATCAGTTTTATAACTTCATCATGAGTTTGATTTAATTCTTCATAAAGTTGATCCGCGGATTTCTCTGGAGATTTTATAGATTCTGGTTTAAATTGTTCGTTCATATTTTTGAATATTAAATTGATAAAAATTAAAAAATTATTTCTCGTAGTCTCATATCCCGTGTTATCGGATGTAGCGACGACTCATTGAAATTGACATACAAATTTAATCGACCTTTTAGTTGTATGTGTTTTCCGAGATATTTTAACATAAGTCGCTATTTCCGATA
>PFHP01000016.1:8335-9928 GCA_002782365.1 Candidatus Kuenenbacteria bacterium CG_4_8_14_3_um_filter_39_15
ACATAAGTCGCTATTTCCGATAACGTCAAGGATATACGAAGTTTTTCTGGAACAAAGTGGAAGAAAAATTTGGGTGAGGGGCGAGCCGAGCCCCGAACCGTATATCCCTTGTTATCTGTCCCGAACGGAGCGTAGCGGAGTGAGAGCGCAGCGTGGCACGAGGCGATAGCCGAGTGAGTTCCGAACGCGCGCGAATTTTTAATCTTTTAATCATTTAACTTCTTCACTATAAAATTCCTTAGAAACCTCATCAGCAAATAGTTTTCCTTTATAGGTCAATTGAATTGTATCTTTGTCTTCTTCAATAAGCCCCAAATTTTCTAATTTTTCCCAAATTTCTTTAAAAATATCTTTTGGCATTTTGCGAAACTTTGATTGGAACAAATTTTTATTTAATCCGGTTTTCAAACCAAATAATATCATTCTTCTCATTAAATCTTCTTTTGATAATTTAATTCCTTTCCAAATTGGCAAATTATTATTTTTAACTGCTTCCAAATATTGTGGCACAGTTCTGAAGTTAAAATACTGGAAATCACTGATAAAAGAATAGCCAGAAACACCCAAAGCTAATTGTTCTCCCAATTCGCCCCATTTATGGATTTGCTGTCTGTAAACATATTCTGATGTTTTCGTAAACCACCAAACAGGTCTTTGGGTGTATTCAAGTTTGCCGAAGAATTCATTTGCCATAATGTGCATGACTATTACATCTTCTCGGCTTGGAAATCTTTGTTTTTCTTTCTGATACAGTGGATAAATTCCGGCAGTTTGTTTTATTGAAAGAGGATAGCAGGTTACAGAAGCAGGTTTTAATTTGCCAATTTGTTCTAAGTCATTTTGCCAAATATTTAAAGTTTGATCAGGCAATCCGGGAATTAAATCTATATTAATATTTTGAAACCCCGCTTTTCTTGCGAGATTGAAAGAATTAATCGCTTGTTTTGAGTTGTGTCTGCGTCTTAATAATTTCAAAATATCATCATTAAATGTTTGAAAACCGATATTTAATCTATTTGCGCCATTTTGTAAAAGAATTTTTAATTTTTCTTCACCCTCTTTGCCAATCAAAGTTTCAGGTCCTGCTTCAACAGTTATTTCAGCGTCTTTTTTGACTTTGAATTTAGTTTTTAATAGGTTAAATGCTCTCTCTAATTGATTGGTGGATAAATATGTTGGCGTTCCGCCACCGATATAAATTGAATTGACGATTATATCTTGAAGGTTGGGACACTGCAATAATAAATCAATTTCTTTTTCTACCGCATCTAAATATCCGTCAATAAATTCTTTAGTTTGATTTGGCAAAATTATATAGGCGCAATACAAACATTTTCCAGTGCAAAATGGCAAATGCAAATACAAAGCTATTTCTCTAGAAAATTTGGGGCTATCTTTTGAATATATTTTTGAAGGATTGATTTCTGGCAATGCATCAAGTGGAGGATAAGTAACAATATGGTGGCTATGAGAAGAAACTTTAATATCTTCTCTTTCAATCCCTGCTTTTTGCAGTTCTTTAATATTCAATTGACCAAAAATTTCTTTTGATTTGCTGATGAGGTTCATATTATTAGATATTTCATCAATCAT
>PFHP01000069.1 GCA_002782365.1 Candidatus Kuenenbacteria bacterium CG_4_8_14_3_um_filter_39_15
TGATTAATCCGATAAATCAAATACATGTCAACTAGAAGCGACAGCCACCAAACTGCTGTATATTCATTTTTAATATTGATCATATCAGCTAGTCCGATGCCGGCGCTCTTTAAATCATACAAAGCCTTGATTAATAACAAAAAACCAATCAGGCCAAAAATAAACAGCAGGGCATTTAAAAGTACTCTGATTCTTCTCTCTCGCCTTTTTTCTAATATCTTAAAGTAAGACAATTTCCTGCCCCAGTAATAAAGCTCTTTTTCTTTTAAACCAACTGCCTCCAAAACCAAAACTACGCCCAGACCAGCACACTGTTTGCAGTCCGCGCCATTTATATTTCCTAGCCCAGCGCATTCTGGGCAAACATAAATTGGATTAGCCTCTTTTTTAATCATTCAAAATTTAAAATTATTTTAAAATTTAAAATTTATAATTTAAAATTGTATATATATCATATACACCGCAGCCACTGGCAAAAAAATCCACGCCAAGACAGCCAAAAACACTAGCGCTGTCCACGCCAAAAACCAGATTAGTTTCCAGGCGAGGATTATTATTCTCGTGACTAAACTTATACCTCTGCCTAAAATTGAGCGATCAGCATACATCGGTACAAAAAAATTACGGAGCCACAACCCCAACGCTAATGCTTCCTCCATGCCCTTTACCTGCCCGCCAAACCATTGCAATCTATCCTTTAACCCCAGTGTATACCACCAAATCGGCCAATAAATAAAATCGCCGATAATGTCAATTACTATAAACCGAGCATTTGAAACTATGATATTATCCATAGTTATATTATAGCAAATTTTAATTATAAACCCAAAAACAGGGCTCGTCACCTTGTTTAAAAAAATACGTTGTTTAATTTTAAAATTAAAGTGTGAAGACTATCATTTGTTTTACTTCAATTTTTTCCCCTAATTTCATTGTGGCTTCATTAATTAAATCTTCAATCGCCTTTTTGTCATCTTTAATATACGGCTGGTTTAAAAGACAGACACTGGCATAAAATTTATCCAACTTGCCCTGGGCAATTTTATCCCAGATAGCTTGCGGTTTGCCTTCTGCCTTTAACTGCTTTTTGTAAATCTCCATTTCTTTTTCTTTGACGTCTGCCGGCACATCACTCGGCGAGACATATTCCGGCCGCATCGCCGCTACCTGCATGGCAATTTCATGCGCTAAATTTTTAAACTGCTCATTTTTCGCCACAAAATCAGTTTCGCATGCCAAGACTATCATTGCACCAACCTTGCCGCTGGCATGAATATACGCTGCCACCAAGCCATCTTTGGCTTCCCTTTCATTCTGCTTTTTGGCCGCGATCTTCTGCCCCTTTTTACGTAAAATATCCACTGCCTTACTTTCATCCCCGCCTGCCTGGTCTAAAGCGCTTTTGACAGCCATCATTCCCGCGCCTGTCTGATTTCTTAATTTTTGAATTAATTCTACATTATTTGTCATACTATTTTAAGATTAAATATTATTCTACCAGTTATACTAGTTATTTTTCGCTCGGATTAGCAAATTTTCTTCTGCGGAACTCCCCCGACTTGCGTCGGGGTCAAACAGTCCTCGTACGAAAATTTACTAATCCCTCGCTTCAAAATGCTTCTATGTTAAAGTTAATTAGTATAATTGGTTTATATTATTTTTCTTTCTTCCCCTGTTCCTTGTCATCCGTATCTTGTATCTTGTTCTTACCCGCCTTGACCGCTTCAGCCACCAAAGAGGTAATCATCTCAACTGCCTTAAGCGCATCATCATTGGCCGCGATGGGATAAGTCACGCTCTCCGGGTTAACATTAGTATCGCACACGCCCACGGTTTTCACGCCTTTTATTTTGGCTTCTCTGACCGCGGTCTTTTCATCGCGCACGGCAAAAATATAGATTAAATCAGGCACTTTCTTTAATTTTCTAATGCCTCCGACAGCCACTTTTAATCCTTCAATTTCTTCGTCAAATAAAGCTCTTTCTCTTTTGGTGTATTTCAGCTCATAGTCCGGATCCTCTTTTTTATTTTCCAGCCCATCTAATTTTTTTACTAATTTATAAATTTCAACAAAATTAGTAATCGCGCCGCCAATCCAATGGTCAGTCACATATGGCATTTCCACCTCTTGGGCATATTTTTTAATCACGTCTCTGGCCTGTTTTTTTGTGCCAAGAAATAAAACAACACCGCCTTTTTTAACGGTTTCTTCAATCACTTTCAAAGCAGTTTCTAAAGTCTTCCGGGTCTTTTCCAAATCAAAGATATGCACATTGTTTTTCACCCCAAAAATGTATTTTCCCATCTTGGGATTCCATTTAGAAGTCCGGTGGCCAAAGTGCAGCCCGGCCTTCATCATCTCCTTGATTTCTGGTAATTTGATGCTCATATGGTTTCCTTTTGCTTCTATCCCTCTTATCCCGCGTCTGCGGAACAGGAAAATTTAAGGGATATGTTAATAATAATACTTAGCAAAAGTATAACATGACGTCAACTCCCTTGTCAAATATATTTAACTATGCTAAAATAATTTTAATGATAATTTGTAAATATTTGTATTAATTGTAACATTGGCGATTATGAAAAAAGATATCCACCCCAAATACAATACTGCGGTCAAGGCCAGATGCGCTTGCGGCAATGAATTTATGACTGGCTCCACAAGAGATGACATCTATGTGGAAATTTGCAGTGCCTGTCATCCATTCTATACTGGCAAACAAAAACTGGTTGACACTGCCAGACGTGTTGAAAAATTTACTGAACGAACTGCCAAAAAAGCTGGTGCCGCCGCTGCCAGAAAGGGTAAAAAAGTCAAAACTGCTCAGCGCCAGAAAAAATCAGGCAAAACTGAAGTTGTTGAAAAAAAATCGCTAGCCTCGCCGAAACTAGGCGGACCGGCCAGTGGGTCTCCGGCGAAAAAAAAGACCGCTCCCAAGGCAATTCAAAAAGCAACTGGGCAATCCGATAGTTAACTTTATTATTTACCAAAACTTTGTTATGATTAAATTAACAAAGTTTTTGTTTGCTTAAATTATTCCATGAACTACCAAAATAAGCTGGCAGAGCTCAAAAATGAATATCAACAGCTTGAAGCGGATCTGGCTAACCCGGATGTTTTGAGTCATCCCCAAAAAATGGGAATGGCTCATAAAAAATTCAGTGAAGTCAAAGATATTATTGATAAAATTGAATGTTTGATTGAAATTGAAAAAAATTTGGCTGAAAACCGACTAATTATGGAAGGTGAGGAATCGGGTGAACTGGCCAGTCTGGCCGAGGAAGAAAGCCAAAACCTGCAAAATGACAAAAATGCTCTGCAAACTAAAATTGAAGAATACTTCAATCCCCAAAACCCGCTTGATAAAAAAAATGCTATTATGGAAATCCGCGCTGGCACGGGCGGCGACGAGTCAGCTCTTTTTGCCGCTGATCTATTCCGGATGTATTCGCACTTCGCTGAAAAGCAGCATTGGAAAATTCAGCTGGTTTCGGCGAGTAGAATCGGCCTGGGCGGCTTTAAAGAAATTATTTTTGAGGTCATTGGCCGTGATGCCTATGGCATATTAAAATATGAAAGCGGCACCCAGCGCGTCCAGCGCATCCCGGCAACAGAAAAATCCGGCCGCATCCACACTTCCACCGCCACCATAGCAGTTTTGCCAGAAGCAGAAGACATTGATATCCAAATCAAGCCCGAAGATTTAAAAATAGATACTTATTGCGCCGGCGGCCATGGCGGCCAGTCAGTCAACACCACCTATTCAGCGGTCAGAATTACTCATCTGCCCACCAATACCGTTGCCACCTGCCAAGACGAACGTTCTCAACTGCAAAACCGTGAAAAAGCTATGCGCGTTTTAAAATCACGCATTTTAGCCGCGGCCGAAGAAGACCGCCACGAAAAATTGTCCGCCGAGCGCAAATCACAAATCGGCACTGGCGACCGAAGCGAAAAAATCCGCACTTATAATTTTCCCCAAGACCGCCTGACTGACCATCGCCTTAAAAAAAGCTGGCACAATATAAACTCCATTCTAAACGGCGATATAAATGATATTATCAATGAACTTAAAAACGCAGCTAAGTAAAATAAAACCGGAACACTGGATAATTATAGGCTGCCTTATGCTGGCAAGTCTTTTTATATTTGATCACCTTGGCGCTCGGACAATGTGGGTTGATGAAGCAGGAGTCGCCAATACTGCAGAACTGCCTTTCAATCAAGCCTATTTAATGGCTTTTCAGGACGGGCATCTTATTGCTCATGTCTATTTTACAAAAATTTTGTCTCTTATTTTAGGCACAAGCGAAATAGCATACAGAAGTTTTTCCATTCTATTCGCTCTTGCTCTAATTATTTTGCTTTACAAAACCGCAAAACTCATCTTCGCCGACAAAAAAACAGCTCTCTCTGCGGCTATTCTAGGGAGCACCAATTATTTTCTCATCTGGTTTGCTTCTCAAATCAGACCTTATACTCTGGCGGCCTTTAGCGGTCTTTTGTCATTTTATTTTTTTATAAAATTGACTCAAACCGCTTCAAAAAAATATTATATTGCCTACGCCCTTGTCACCTTAATCGGGCTTTATACTCATCCCTGGCTATTTCTGGTGCTGGCCTCACAAATTTTAACAACTCTCTTCTTTTCAAAACAAATAAAAAATTACTTTAAAATACTTTTTTCAGCAGGCGCGGCGCTTGTGCTCGCTCTGCCATATGTAGCTGTCATGCTCTATCAAGGGCAGCTCGGCACAACTGCCTGGCTTGGCAAGCCAGAAAACCTGGCAATTCTAAAAAGCTTCAGATATCTCTCTTATGGAGAAAATTATGTCTATTTAATCCTTATTTTAATAGCCATCTTTTTTATTATTTCAAATCACTCTGAATTCAAAAATCATTTTTCAAAAAATAAGATAGCGCTGACCGCGCTGTCTCTCTATTTATTCTTTCCGCTGATAGCCGCCTTTATTATTTCGCAATTCAAACCAGCTTATCTGCTCGGCCGCTATGAAATGATAGTCTTACCCGCCTTTATCCTGATCGCCGCTTATCTTTGGTCGCAGATAAAAAATAATTATCTAGCTCTGCTTTTTATTCCTTTACTTGTCTTTTTCGCGGCAAAAAATGTTGTTATTAACAGCAATTTTGTCAACAGCCAGGCTGCAAACGATAAAACTGTGACTGCATATGTTTTAGCCAATATTAACCAGGATGACACCGTTATTGCCACTGATCTAAGCTGGCATACCTTTTATTATTATCAAAAAAAACTAAACCATGATAAAAAATTTAACTTAATCACTTACCCGGATGAAATAAAAAATCATCCCTGCTGGAAAAATACTGAACAGATGCTCAATCACCAAGAACAATACCAGACTGAAGCCAAAAATTTAATCGCCTCGCTCGCCAACAAATCAGCAACTATTTGGGTGCTATACAAAGTAGGCAACCCCATTAATGAAATACTCCTGCAAGAATTAAATGAAAATTTCATGTTAGCTGGCGCTTATACTCCCCCGCCCCCAAAACAACCCATGTGGCTTGACATAGTGCTTGTTTATAAAACAAAATAAAGGCTGAATTTAAAAAAGCGGATAAATAAAATCCCACTGTTGACCGTCAAGCCAGTCAGTGGGAATTAACGCCGGGCAATTTATAGTGCTAATACCTTAGACCAATTGAGAAGATAAACTGGGTCTGTTTCACAATGAACTTATTTCAAGCCCTTAATTGGGCTAGCCAAAAATTAAGCAAATCAAAAATAGAATCCGCCATGTTAGACGCGGAAATTTTGTTGTCTTTTGTTCTTAAAAACCCCAAAGAATTTATCTACGCGCATCCTGAAGACACAATTGCCAAGATACAAAATACCAGATACAAAAAATATCTTTTACGACGAATTAAAGGCGAACCAGTGGCTTATATTATTGGCCATAAAGAATTTTACGGTTTAGATTTTTTAGTTAATAAAAATGTTCTTATCCCCCGGCCGGAAACCGAACTGCTGGTTGAAGAAATCTTAAAAAATAAGAATATCAAAATAATCGCTGACATTGGCACCGGCAGTGGCTGTATTGCTATTGCTCTGGCAAAAAATAATCCCAAACTAAAAATATATGCCACGGACATTTCTGCCCGGGCTCTTGAAGTCGCCGGCCAAAATGCCAAATTTCACAAAGTCAAAATAACCTTTAAAAAAGGCAACCTCTTGGAACCAATCAAACATATTAAACTTGATGCTCTGGTGGCTAATCTACCCTATTTATCAAAAAAAATCTACCAAAAAAATTATTCTCAACTTAAGTTTGAACCAAAGTTAGCCCTTCTGGCAGGTCAAGGAGGTCTTGAGTGCTATAAAAAATTATTTTCCCAAATCCGTAAGCTAAAACACAAGCCAAAATATATTTATATAGAATTTATTTAAAAAATATGCTATGCTTGCTTTAAATCAAAATAAAATAATCACCTCACCTCAAACATAGGAGGAACTATGCACCCTAAACAAATCGGCATTGGTCCGCCGCCTTTCACCATGCGTAGTTGGGGAAAAATTCTAA